>CAZVNU010000279.1:2682-3503 GCA_964628335.1 uncultured Phycisphaeraceae bacterium | reverse complement strand
CGCCGCCCAGCCCGATGAGCTCCATCACCCGCTGGGCCACCGACTCGGCCGAGGTGCTGATCGCGACCCAACGGCCATCGGCGCAGCGGTAGGTGCCGCGGGGCACCGAGTACGGGATGCCCGAACCGAGCCGGGGCAAATCGGAGCCGCAGTTCGACAGTGAGGCGGGTGCCTGGCTGGACGGCGCCCACGCGGGTGGTGGGCCCGAACCAAAAAATCCCGCCATCTGGATCTCGGGCTCCAGCGTTGCCAGCGCATAGAGCGCGCGTTCGTGCAGGCGTATGCCTTGCGCCTGACCGATGCCACAGCCATGGATGCCGCGTGCCTGGCCGCCTGGCGCAAGACCAAGCGCCTGTCGTTGGCCGAGATCATCCCCGCCACCGACCATGCCCGGCTGATCCGCCACCGCCAAGAAGTGCAACGCCGCGTGCGCGCCGCCAATGTGGCCCAGCGCGCGCAAACCCATTCGCTGATGCCCTGCGAGGCTCTGTTGGCCGACCTGCACACCCCGGCCGAAAAACGCAGCGCCTACGCCGATTTGCTGGCCGCCGCCTACGCCACCGCCAACCCCCTGATCAGCGCCCGCCTGCTGGCCTTGGCCGACACCATCGGCAGCAAGCGCAACCAAGGCGGCTTGATGGACCAAGCCCTGCTGCATGTGGCCCACTCGGTTTCAGCGGCAGTCAACCCCGCCGAACCGGGCCGCATCGACTCGGTGCGCGAAGACCAGGCCGTGTGGGCCACCGCCCCGGCCCGCATCGACCTGGCCGGCGGCTGGTCCGACACCCCGCCCATCTGCACCGAAATGGGCGGCTCGGTGG
>CAZVNU010000279.1:0-2672 GCA_964628335.1 uncultured Phycisphaeraceae bacterium | reverse complement strand
CGGTGGTCAACCTGGCCGTCACCCTGTGCGACCAATACCCCATCCAATGCGTGGTCAAGCGCCGCGCCGAACCGATCATCGCCATTTCCTCGATTGACCTTGGCGCCCGCTCGGTGGTGGAATCCTCGGCGCAATTGTTGGCCAAGCCCGACCCGCGCAAGTGGGATGCCTTGGCCATCGCCGCCATCGGCCTGTCGGGACTGGCGCCCCAAAGCGCCACAACGCCCTTGGCCAAACATCTGCAATCCATCGGCGGCGGCTTTGAACTCACCCTGTTCTCCGCCTTGCCCAAGGGCTCGGGCATGGGCACCTCGTCCATCTTGTCCGCCACGGTGATGGCCGCCTTGGCCAAAGCCACCGGGCGGCCGCTCTCCCACGAAGCCCTGTGCGCCCGCACCTTGCTGTTGGAACAGGTGCTCACCACCGGTGGCGGCTGGCAGGACCAAGTCGGCGGCGTGGTGCCCGGCGTCAAAATCGCCCGCTCGCGCCCCGGCCCGGACCAACGCCCCACCGTGCACGCCCTGCCCCTGCCGCCCAATTGCGCCGCCTTGTTCAACGACCGTTCGGTGTTGATGTTCACCGGCGTGCAGCGCATGGCCAAAGGCATTTTGCAGGGCGTGGTCGGCCGCTTTTTGCGCCGCGAAGGCGACATGCTCAAGACCGTGGAAAACCTCAAGGCCAACGCCGAGCGTTTGGCTCTCGCCCTGTCCGCCGATGATGCGCAGGCGGCGGTGGAGGCCATCGCCGAGTATGGCGAATGCAAACGCGGCATCGACCCCGGCTCGACCAATGCCCGGGTGGAAGCGGTCTTGCGCCCCTTTGCCAAAGACATCGACGCCCGCCTGTTGTGCGGTGCCGGCGGCGGCGGCTTTGCGATGGTGATCGCCAAGGACGCCGCCGCCGCCGCGCGCATCCGCCACCGCCTGGCCACGAGGCCGCCCAACCCCTTGGCGCGGGAGTTTCCGCTCAAGGTGGACGGGCAAGGGTTGAAGGTGACGGTGTTGTGAGGGAAGGACGCGACCCAGCGTTTTCGGCTAAACATGACACTTGTTTATCGGTGGCAGAATTGGTTGTGTCGGTTTTTGGGGTCTGATTTTGGTGACAATCCAAGACCTGCCCCCACGACCCCATGACCCCACGACCCACACTCACGACCCACGCGACCCCACGGCGAAGAAGATGGCGGTGAAAACGGCGGCGACATGGATGCCTGACATCAGTGCGACTTGAGTTGGTCCGCCCCGATCCGCCGGGCATACGCCGCAACCAGTTCATCCAGGGTCACGCCATAGCTCTTGAGCAACGCGGCCTCCGGTTCGACGCCGCGCTTGAGCCAGGCCAGGAAAGCCCCGTAACGCAGGGGATCGCACTCGACCAGCATGCGGGTGATGTCGCCGGCCACGCCATAGTGCTTGCCCTGGATCTGCTTGGCGGCGAAGAAATCCTCGAAGGAGCCCTGTTTGCGCAACGCGGCGACAGCCTGCAGGGTGCCCGGGCTTCCCCCATGGTTGACGCCGGTGAACCGCATGGCCATGTATTCGGCCAAACCCTCGTTGATCCAACTGGCGACCGGAACGGGCGACTGGTAGCGGTGGACGAAACCGTGGGCGAATTCGTGGTACAGCACATATTCGGTGAGCGCGTCGTCCTTGCCTTCCCCGACGAACATGGAGATCTCGACCAACCCGTCGCTGCGGCTGACGCAAAGACCCGCGGAAGCGCCCACATCGTAGTTGCTCGCCACCTGGTGATAGCGGGCGTATTCATCCCTGGACTTGAACAGCAGCACCACCGCTTTGCCATGCCAAATGCTGCCCCCCCTGGCATTGGGGCCGATGAACGCCGCCGCCATCCCTTCGTAAATGCCCTGGAAACGGCGCGCCCATTTCTTCGTCTCCTTGTCGGGCAGGTCCGAATACAGCAGGAAAAGCGCGTTCTGGTCGCATTTCATGCGCAATTTCGCGGTGGCAAGCGTCTTTCCGACCAAGCCTGCGGCGTCCGCCAACGCCGCGCGCATGGAGCCGCCGGTTTCCGCCGGCCAAGCCTGCGGATTGCCGCCCGCGGGAAACAAGGCGGCACGCCTGGGGACGAGCGGCGGCGGGAATGGGGACTTCCCTTTTCTCATGGCCTCAAGCCGGTCTTCCGCCGCGCCCGCCTTTTGCGCCAGGGCGTACCACTTGGCGGCTTCCTTGCCGCCGCCGGAAAGCCCCTGCAGGATGCGGGCGGCCAGCAAAAGGCTTTCCGGATTCCTGGCGTCGCAGGCCGTCTTGAGCACCTTGTCGGCCTCGGCCGCCGCCAGCAGGGGCCATGCCATCCGCCCTTTGCGCCCATCGGCTTTGGGCGAGGATTTGATTTCATAATCGAAGCCGGTCGCATCCACGGCCAAAAGATCGGCCTTGAAACGCTGGGCATCCTTGGTGCGCAACTCGACCGGAACCGGATTTTTGCAGACGATCCCCACCGGCATGTCGGGCGCCGCCACGGCGCCGGAGACTCCGGCGCTTTCCTGCGCATGGACCTCCGGAAGGAAACAGCCAAGGACCATCAGCAGGAGGAGATTGCGCACGGATGGATTCTAGTGGATCACTCCAGAAAATTTAGCGGGTAGAACTTTCATCCAGGGCTGGCGGGTCAACAGCGCAAGTGCTTGTTGGAGCGCGGGTGTCCCCACC
>CAZVNU010000278.1:2265-3524 GCA_964628335.1 uncultured Phycisphaeraceae bacterium | reverse complement strand
CGAGGATCCGGCGCGCTTGGTGCTGGGTTGCTAAGGCGCAAACTGAATCAATTGAAAACCGCCCCTGCTGGGGGCGGTTTTTTCATGCTTGTTTTTATGCTTGCTTGCTTGATTGCTTGCTTGCTTGATTGATTGGAGTGGCCGGCAAATTTTCCTCCCCCTCACCCCATCAACACCGTCAGCAACCCCTTCTGCGCATGCAGACGGTTGTGGGCCTGCGGGAAGACCCGGCTTTGCGGGCCGTCCATCACGCCGTCGGTGATCTCCACATTGCGGTAGGCCGGCAGGCAGTGCATCACGATGGCATGCTTGGGGGCTTTGGCCATCAGGGCTTCGTTGACCTGGAAGGGCGAGAAATCCCCAAGACGCTGCGCCTTTTCATCCTCCTGCCCCATCGACACGAAGGTGTCGGCATGGATGGCGTCGGCATCTTTGACCGCCTCAACGGGGTCGTGGGTGATGCGCACTTCGCCGGCGCCGTTGGCCTTGGCCGCCTGGGTCAGGCGCGCGATGTATTCCGGCGGATATTGGTAGGCCTTGGGGCAGGCCAGGGTAAAGGAGCCGCCCAACTTGACGGTGATCATGGCCAGCGAACGGGTCACATTGTTGGCGTCGCCGCAGAACACCACCCGCCGGCCCTTGAGGCTGGTGGTGCCGGGGGCCAGTTCGTCGAGCATGGTCATGGCGTCGGCCAAACCCTGGGCCGGGTGGGCCCAATCCGAGAGCATGTTGATGACCGGCTTGTCGGCCGCCTGCGCCATTTGCACCAGCACCTGGTGGTCAAACACGCGGGCGGCGATGCCGTGCACCATGCCGCACAGGACCTGCGCCACATCGGTGACTTTTTCGCGTTTGCCAAGGCCGACTTCGTCTCTGCCCATCACGATGGCATGGCCGCCCAGCTCGATCATCGCCTGCTCAAACGACACCCGGGTGCGCAGACTGGGTTTTTCAAACAGCATGGCCAGGGTCTTGCCGGCCAAAACCGGGGCGTTGGCCCGACCGGCGAACCTCTCCGCACGCAGGCGTTGGCCCACTTCCAGCACATGGCGGAGGGTTTCGGCCGGAGTTTCTTCGATGGTGAGGAAATGCTTCATGGGAAAATGCGTGGGCGGCGGAAATAAAAATCGAATGGGTGGCTTGGCCACCCGTGGGATTTTTTAAAAATTACAGCACAATCTCGGTGCCCACCCCGGCGGTGGTATACACCTCAAGCAGCAAGGCATGCTTGAGGCGGCCGTCGATGATGTGGGTTTTTT
>CAZVNU010000278.1:0-2255 GCA_964628335.1 uncultured Phycisphaeraceae bacterium | reverse complement strand
GACGCCGGCTTCCAGCGCCATGATGCTGGCTTCGACCTTGGGCAGCATGCCGGTGGCGATGACCTTGGTTTCGACCAGCTGGTCGATCTGGGCCCGGGTCAGGTGGGTGGCCCAGTCGGTGGGGTTGTCGGATTTGCGGATGCCCGGCGTGTCGGAAACCAGCAGCAGCTTCTCGCACTTGAGCGCCGCCGCCACCCCGCCGGCCACTGAGTCGGCGTTGATGTTGAGTTTGGCTCCGGCGCGGTCGCGGGCGATGGGCGCGATGACGGGGATGTAGCCGGCATCGCACACCGCTTCGAGCAACTGGGTGTTGACCCAATCCACTTCGCCCACCATGCCGATGTCGATCTTGCGGCCCTCGTCGCCGGAGAGGAACAGGCGCTTGCCGAACACCACGCACGAGGCCAGCGTGTGCAGGCCGATGCCCTTGTGGCCGCAGGCGGTGATGGTTTCCAGAATGTGCTTGTTGACTTCGTTCACCAGCACATGCTCGGCGATGGCCAGGGTGCGCTCGTCGGTGTAGCGGCGGCCCTGCACGAACTGCGACTCGAGGCCCGCCTGCGCCATGGCGGCGTTGATGCTCTTGCCCCCGCCGTGGACGATGATGGGGCGGATGCCCACCGCCGCCATGAAACACACATCCTCGACCAAGCTCTTGAGGTCTTCGGGCTGGTCCATGATGGAGCCGCCGACCTTGACCACCACCCGCTTGCCGGCGAACTGGTGGATGTACTTGCCGGCCTCGACCAAGGAGGCGGCTTTGTTGATGGCTTCCTGCATGAATGGCTTCCGATAAAAGAAGGCGGATGGGTGAGGGGGAAGGGGGAAATGATACGCGCTGCATTTGCGGATGCAAGCGGGCAACTACAATCCCGGCCATGAGCGAATCCCCCGCCGCCAAAAAACACGAAATCGTCGAACCTGTCGGCAAGCGCGTGCTGGTGCGCAAAGACGAGGACAAAAAGCAGACCAAAAGCGGCCTGCACTTGCCCGACAAAATCGAAATTCCCACCCTGACCGGCCGGGTGGTGACCCTCTCCGCCGAGGTGGAAAACGACATCAATTATCCCATCAAGCAATACGATCGGGTGCTGTTCAACCCCAAAGGGGCGATTCCGATTGATTTTGAGAGCGACAACCGGCTGTTTGTGATTCCCGTGGAGAATATCGTGGCGGTGCTGCGCAAGGCGGAGTGAATCCACCCCGCACGAAAACCCCCGGGCTGGCCAATGGCCACTCCCGGGGGTTTTGCATGCGTATCAAAAGCATTTATTTTCCAGCCTCAGCCGCCGGGGCAGGCTGGTCTTTTTTCGCCTTCTGGGCCTCTTCGGTTTTCAGCCGTGCGATGCAGGCGTCAATGTTCTTGCCTTGCGTGGGGAACTCAGCCCGCATGCCTTCCAATTTGCCGATGGCGCCGGCATAATCCTTGCTGCGGATCAGCGGCATGACATGCACTGAAAAGTGCTTGCCTGCGGCTGCCTCAGCTTCGGCGGCCTTGGCCAGCGCGGCAACATCCAGTTTGCCGTCCAGGATCGATTGCAGCAATTCCTTGTTGAGCTGGCCGGGATGGCCGATCCAGTTGATTTTTCCCTTGGAAACCACAAAAGCGCAGGGAATGCCGGTCTTGCCGGCGGCCTTGAGCCACTGGGTGGCAACAACGCCGTCGCCGTCGGCGGCCACATGGTATTTCATCTTGTCACCCTGCTTGTCCACAAAGGCTTGAACACCTTCGGGCTTTTGGCGCTCCCAGACATTCACGCCAATCACGGAAATTTCGCCGTCAAATTCGGTGGCCAATTCGCTCAAATGCGGAAAGGCGCCGATGCACGGACCGCACCAGGTGGCCCAGCACTCCACGATGTAGGTTTTGTCCGCTTCAAGGGCGACTGGGCCGCCCTTGTACCACTGGGTGACTTTGAGTTCGGGGGCGGCATCGCCAACTTTGAGCAACTTGGCTTCTGGCTTGGCTTGGGGCGCAGCGGCGGAAGCCGGGGCGGCGGCGGGCGCATCTGCGGCGAACAGCGGGGCAGACACCAAGGCAAGGGCGAGCAGCAAACATGGTTTCAGCATGACGGTCTTTCTTGAAAAGGAATGGGAATGCCGCGGCAAAAGAGCCGCCGGCCAGTGTACACCCCCCCCATCCGGCTTTTTTTTCAAACACAGACCGGACAGTCCGCGCGACTATAATCCCCCGGCTTGGCGCCACTTTGGCAGTTTTGGCTGTATTTTTACCGGTTATTTTTATGGACGGGGTT
>CAZVNU010000277.1:1999-3528 GCA_964628335.1 uncultured Phycisphaeraceae bacterium | reverse complement strand
GCGTGCCAGCGTCCCCTCCCTGACGGTCGGGGTTCCTTGACCCGCCAGCCCTGGTGGCGATTGGCCGGCGTCGCCCGCCACCCATCCCTTCGGCTAACATTCCGCCCATGAACGGCTGGAACCGACAATTCAACGCATATCGGGTCAAATCCAACGGCTTGCCGTGGTGGGTCACGCGCCTGCCCATGGTGGTGCTGGTGTTGCTGCTGGTTCCGGCGGCGTTGGCCGCGATTGCGGCGGTGCTGGCCGGGGCCTTGGTATTTGTGGTGCTGCTGGTGTTTTGGCGGGTGATTTCAAACTTTTTCCCATCGGCAGGGGTGGCCGGGTCGGCCCCGGAGCCTGATGAAGGCCGGGTCAATGTCAAAGTGGTGGGGCGCGACGCGTAGACAGAATCAGTTTCTTACGGACCGATGGAGGATTTCTCTTTTTCAAGGATGACGCATGTCAGATTCACTGGGTGGGTGGGTGGCCGAGCAGTTGCCGGCGTTTTTCAGCCGCGATATCGGCATGGGCATGAAGCTCTGGCAGCCGGTGGGTTTGCTGGGTTTGTTTGTCGCCGGGTTGCTGGTCAACCGGTTGGCGCGGATTTTGTTGCGCCTGACCACCGACCGCTTGCTGGCCAGGGGCGGGGCCGCCACCCGCGCCAGTCGCATCGCTTTCGCGGTGCAGCCGCTGGGGGTGGTGGCGACCGGGTTGTTCTGGTATTTCGTGTTGCCCGTCTTTGCTTTGCACGATGGCATTGAAGGCGCGACGCAGGGCGCCATCCATTTCGTGCTGATCATCGCCTGCATTTGGGCGGTGTTCCGCCTGATTGACCTTGCCAGCGAAGTGGTGGCGGCCAAGGCCTCGCAAACTGAAAACAAGCTGGATGATGTGCTGGTGCCGCTGCTGCGCAAGGGTGCCAAGATCGGCGGGGTGCTGTTGGGCGTTGGCGTTGGCATCATGACCATCGCCGGCCGGGAGAGTTTGGGCACGCTGCTGGCGTCTTTTTCGATCGGCGCGGTGGCCCTGGGCTTTGCCGCCAAAGAAACCGTGGAAAACTTCTTCGGCACCTTGACGGTGATCCTGGACCGCCCTTTTGACATCGGCGATGCGGTCGTCATCGACGGCAAAGTCGAGGGCGTGGTCGAGGAACTGGGTTTTCGCTCCACGCGCGTGCGCACGCCGCACAACACGCTGGTGACGGTGCCCAACGCCACTTTGGTGCGCGCCAATGTGGAGAATTTCCAGCGCCGCGAATTCCGCCGCTGGAAGACCACCCTGGGCCTGGCCTACGGCACGCCGCCGGAAAAACTGCTGGCGTTCACCGAGGGTGTGCGCGAATTGATCCGCATCCATCCCTACACCCGCAAGGATGCGTACCAGGTGTATGCCAACGAATTCGGCGCTTCGTCGCTGGATGTGCTGCTGGTGGTCTTTTTCGTGGTGCCCGACGCGCACACCGAACTGCGCGAGCGCGAGCGCCTGCTCATCGACATTGCGCGGCTGGCCAACCATATCGGCGTGTCGTTCGCCCTCCCCACCCGCAC
>CAZVNU010000277.1:0-1989 GCA_964628335.1 uncultured Phycisphaeraceae bacterium | reverse complement strand
ATGGCCGGCATCGGTGCGGCCCACCGCATCACCGACGGCCAATTGTGGCAGAGCCATAAGCCCGAGCCGCATGTGCTGCCGCAGGCCAAAACACCGGTGGCCGATACTGGCAAGGAATGAAGGCGGTCGTTGTCCCAATAAGACACCCCAATGAAAAAACGGCCCGGATGGGCCGTTTTTTCATTGGCCGTTTTCCGCCGGCCGTTTGAGCAGGGGCGGGGGTTGTGGTTGGCTGGGTGCAGGCGGGGGGGCGGGTTGCGGCTTGGCCTGGGGGCGATTGGGCGCCTTGTTTTGCGCGTTGCCTTGGGTTGGGTCCTGCTGCGCCATGCCCCGCATCAATTCTTCCAGGGTGGGTGGTTTTTGCACGGCGATCTTGGCGCGCTTGGCGCAGAACTCGGTTTCCCACACCGCCCATTTTTCCGCATTCATGGTGTAGTCGGCAAACAGCGCCACGCCCCGGTAGTTGGTGGGCAGGCGGTCAAAGGACATCAGGCCTGCATGCACGCCGGAGAGCGCCCGCGACAGGGTTTCGATCTCCGCATGATGCCAGGGCTGCGGCGTTTCCTCCTCATAATCGGCAAGGCCGATCAAAACCGGCGTGGTGCCAGCCCATTGCAGGGCTTCCCGGGTCCATGCCGCGATCAGGCGGGTGAACAGCCGGTCGTGGGTCAGGCCGGTTTCGGACAGCTTCACCACCAGCAAATCGCTTTGGGCGGCGACCTTCTTGAAATATGCTTCGCCCCAGTGGTGGCTGGGGTCGGGTTGAAACATCGTGGGCGGCGGGCAGGCATTCACCGCCACTTGCTTGCCTTTGGGCAGCGCTTGGCGCAGTTCATCGAGCAGGATCAGCATGTGCGGGTCATTTTCCGGCCACGGCTCGATGTTGATCATCACTCCGGCCAAATGCGGACATTTGGTCAGCAAGTCCTTGCAGGAGGCCACGAAAGTCCGGCGCCATTCCGGCTGTTCCGGGAAGCAGGTTTGGCCGCGCTCGCCACCCACCCAAGGCCAGGCCCGCAGGTGCAGACCGGCAGCCAGCAAACCAAGTGTTTCCGCGCTGCTGTACGAGGTTGCGGGCAAGGCGCCGTCGGCGGAGCAGGGGTGCAGATCCAGAAACAGGTCCGCCATGCCCCGGTTTTTCATTTCCTGCAAAGTGGCAATCACGGACGGCGTGTTGTGGTACAGGGTCAACTGCGCCATGCGCTCGGGATTTTGCATGAACCACTGGTCGCTGGCCAGCCAGCCGTGGGCCATCCACACGCCGTTGGTGCCAAGGTCGTGCCGTCCGTCGGTCACCCGTGCGCCCGGCTTCCAGGTGCACCATGCGCCAGCCGCCAGGCCGATCAAAGCCAGGGGGATCAGGGTGCGCAGCCATTGGACTTTGGTTTTCGGGAGGACTTGCATGGCGGGCATCCTAACGGGGGGCATGGCGCAGGCAAGTCCGGGAAAAGAACAAGCCCCCGGCTCGTGCGAGTGGCGGGGGCTTGTTCTTTTCACTTGAGATTTCGGAAACTTATTTGCGCAGGCCAAGGCGTGCGATCAAAGCCAGGTAGGCATTGCGGTCGGTGCGGGCCAGGTAGCGCAGCAAACGGCTGCGGTTGGAAACCATGGCGAGCAGGCCGCGCTGGGTGGCGTAGTCCTTGCGGTGAACCTTCAAGTGCTCGGTCAGAGCCTTGATGCGGTCGGTCAAAATGGCGGCCTGCACTTCGGGGGAGCCGACATCTTTGGCGTCGCGACGGAACTCGGAGATGACTTCTTGCTTGCGGGTGGCGGTGATGCTCATTGCGTGGACTTGCTCTTTCTTGCGAAAACAGTTTCAAAGGAAACTGGAAAAGGTGGAATGGCCCTGGCGATTCGCTTCGCCGATGGAGGGCCAAAAAGGGTCGGGGAGTATATCGGCGGCCGTCCGGGGAGGCAAACGGGGGCTTCCCGCTTCAGGGCTGGCGGGTCAACAGCGCAAGTGCTTGTTGGAGCGCGGGTGTCCCCACC
>CAZVNU010000276.1:0-3537 GCA_964628335.1 uncultured Phycisphaeraceae bacterium | reverse complement strand
GACGCGCGCTACTTCGAGGTGACCCGTGAGCTGTTGGCAGGCGAGGGTGAGGATGGGGTGGAGGAGGAGTTCGTGGGTGGGGATGGGCATGGGGAATTCCTATGACAATTGCTCCAACAGTTCCCGTTCGCGGTCCATTTCGGCGCGCAGTTCTTTTTCCGTCGGCAGAACCAATTTGTATTTGCTGGCAAACAGCCGCTTGTTTTCATGCAGCACGGAATAGCGGACGACAGACGCATCCTTCTGCGCGCACAGGATGATGCCCACGGTTGGGTTGTCATCCGGGCTGCGTTTCATTTCGTCGTACATGCGCACATACATGTCCATCTGGCCGACATCCTGATGGGTCAGTTCGCCGCGCTTGAGGTCGAACAGGACGAAGCATTTGAGGATGTAGTTGTAAAACACCAGGTCAAGGTAAAAGTCCTTGCTTTCCGTGCTGATGCGCTGTTGGCGGCCGACAAAGGCGAACCCTTTGCCCAATTCAAGCAGGAAGGCTTTCAGGTGTTCTATCAGGGCAGCTTCCATCTTGGATTCAAGCAGAATGCCGGTGCCATGCAGGCCGAGGAATTCCAGCATCACCGGATCGCGCACGAACTCCCTGGGGCTTTGCTGCAAAGGCGCAAGTTTCTTGGCGGCCTCGCGCTTGACCACTTTCACCGCACGATCATCCCGACTGGCGAGCAGGCGCTCGTAATACAGGGTGCCGATCTGGCGCTCCAGCGCGCGGGAAGTCCAGTTTTGCGCGACGGCTTCCTCCAAATACCACTGTCGGGCGGCATCGGAATCCACGCGGAGCAGGGTGCGGTAGTGGGTCCAGCTCAATTCGGTACGCACTGCGTCCCAAATTGGGAAAGCCTGGAAAAAGGCGCGCATGTGGCGCAAGTTGCGCTCGTCAAAGCCACGGCCAAATTCGGCGGTCAATTGCTCCGCCAAGTTGGGCAGCAACTTGGCCCCGTATCCGGCGCGCTGCGCGCCTTTCTGCTCAAACTCCACGATATGCCGGCCCACTTCCCAACAGGTGCCTACCTGCACCACATCCACCGCCCGCGCGGCATGCGCACGGGCCGTTTGGATCAGTTCGCGGAGTTGCGTGACCAAGGGCGCCAGCGGGGTTGCCGGCGCGGAAACCGCCTTGGTGACGGCTTTCTTCTTGGGGGTGATGGGGAGTTTCTTCTTCATGGGCGTCGTTTTCAACTTGTATAAGAAGTGGCTTTATTTTATTGGGTTATGCCAAGTATGGTTTTTTGACTTGTGTAGGAATGGCGGGGGAATCACTGGATGAATTCCATGGCCTTGACTTTGCTCGCGGGCAGAAGCAGGCGGCGGCCGTCTTTTTCGATCAGGAGTGAGGGGGCGGATTGGCTGAGGAGGGCATGCAGACCTGGGAACGCGGGCTTGCTTCCGAGCGCGGGCGCCAGCCCGCATAGGGAAGCAATGCTTTATCGAATTCCACGAAGCGCACCCCGCAGAAGGAGGAATGCCTCTGTTTCACACGAACAGGGCCAGCAGCAGCGCGGGAAGCGCAAGTTTCATCTGTGCAAACCTTTTGGAGAGGGGGCGCTAACCCCATGAACACGATTCTTTGCGTTCTGGAGCGCAAGTTTGCCGGCGAAAGCTTGCTTGAGGATGGACTGACGCAAAGCCGAACTACGGACAAGCGCCGCATCAATCTCGCGCTCGTTTTGCTCGATGGCTTCGAATTGCTCGGCCAGGAGACGGACGATTTCTTGCTGCTCGGGAAGGGAGCAGATGGGAATGGGGATTCCATCAATCAAAGGCATGTTCAAATTTGGGCGGCCAACGCCCGCTCCTCCTCCAATGAGGCGAGATTGTCCCAAGGGGGACTTGAGAACAAAATAGATGTACTCAGCAGATACACAAGCAAGCGGCAGGCGATAGTAGATCAAGAATGCCGCTGCAATCGCATCCACGCCGCCGGGGAATATCGCAAGCGTCCCAAGACTTCCAGTTCGTGTGATCAAGAGGTCGTCTTTTTGCAGTTTGTATGGCTCAAATACTTCTGGCGACAACGGCAAACGCGGTGGGGTGTCGAAATTGATAGAGCCATGTTCGCTGAAGTCCGTTGTGCGAAGCACACGGATACCCTCTGCGGAATACTCATCGCTGGAAAATCGAGGGCCATACATGGCCATCACCTTTAGTTGCGCCAAGCAAGTCAACGCCCACCCAGCCGGCAACTCCCCAAGATTTTTTATCTCCGGCACCGCAGACCCCTTGAATTTCCCCTTCCCATTCCATTTCACCTCCCGCTCCTTCTGAATCCTCCCCAACAGTTTCTCCCCCGTCTCCACCTTCCCCGCATTCAACTTGCGCCACCCCACCGTCAACCTCCCCTCAAACGCCTGCTTGAGCAACGATTGCCGATAAACCCCCAACTGCTTGCGCGCCAAGCGCAAGTTTTCCTCGCCAGCGTCGAGTTCGCTGAACAATTCCTCGATCTTCGCCACGATCCGCTTCTGCTCGTTGAGCGGCGGGAGAGGGATAGTCTGATCATACGCATCATCCCGGCTTAAACTTGGAATGGCTGTCGATTTTTCCAGTTTCTCAAATCGTAGATTTGTAAACAGGTGGAAGAAAAATTTGAGGTCGAGACCTTCTTGCGGTGTTACAAAATAGGTCGTGTCGATCGGCCAGCAAGGTTCGGTTGTCAAAATCACTTTTCCAGCCGCGCCTTTGCGCCCAACAATGATGCACGGGCGATTCACCCATGCGATGTCGTGATATCCAGTGATGCCACTCGAACCATAAACCGGCACACGCCCGGACGCATTGCGCTCCCCGGCGGAAAGTGCTTTTCCATAGCAGAACTCAAAAAGGTCTCCCAGGCGAACGGATACCCACCCTCCCGGCAACCCATCCACGGCAATTGTCGCACCAGCGGTGCGACAATTGTGCGCCCTCGGCAGGTCGCATGCCACCACCCGCGCAGGTTTTGCGGTGCGGGCATCCGCAACTTTTTTCTTCATCATTTCCTTTTTCATCTTCCACCTCCACCCGAAATCAACCCCTCAATGCCACCCCGCCGCGCATGCGCCGGCTGGCTCCACACCGCATCGAATTCATCCACCAGCAAGGCGACATGCAGCAATTCCGGCGAGATCCAACCGATGGTCTCGAGCACACGGCCATGGATGTCCTTCAATTGCGCCATGTGCACGATTCGTTCGTGATGAAACACGCGGTTGCGCAGGCGGCGGATTTCCGTCAGGCTGCCCATCCGTGCCAATGCTAGAATACCCGCGTAGCCCCCAGACAATGCCCCTCCCGACTTGATCGGTGACGCATCTGGGGTTTTTTTTTGCCCAAATGGTGCGGAATCAGGATCGGTGGGTGGCGTGGTCATGGGCGTGAATTCTACTCGGCTCGTCATGCAACTCCATGCAACTCCATGCATCACCTCAAACAAGATGAGGCTTTCTCTCCTGCGGGCTTGCAAGCCCGCGTTCCCAGGGTGCCCGGCCTCCGGCAGGCGCATTTTTTTTCGTCGTCATTTTTTTCATACCCCCCCCCCCC
>CAZVNU010000275.1:0-3538 GCA_964628335.1 uncultured Phycisphaeraceae bacterium | reverse complement strand
GCCGATATTCGGTGATAATGCCCCGTCGGCCGTTGCCGGCTTTTCCGCCTTCCATCCCATCCATCTTGCCCTTTGAAAGGTCTGCCATGCGTTTGCCGTTGCTTGCCGTTCCCGCCGTTCTCGTGTTGGTGTCTTCCATCGGTTGCAACAGCGCCCAACGCGTGAAGTACAACGTGGATGGCACCGCCACCGCGATGGAAGAGCCCACTTACACCCCGGCCGCTCCGGAAGCCGCGGCCACTACGCCGGCCACCGAAGTGATCAAGCCCGCACCCGCGCCGGCTCCTGCCCCGGTTGCCGTGAAGCCCGCGCCCGCCCCGGCTCCTGCCCCGGCCCCGGCTCCCGCACCGGCGGTTGAAAAACCGGTGAAGCCCGCCGCCGCCAATGCCGTCGCCAATGCCGGTGGCACCACCTACACCGTGGTCAAGGGTGACACCTTGCAGAAGATTTCGCAAAAGACCTACGGCACCACCAAGAAGTGGCCCCAAATCATGAAGGCCAACCACATGACCAGCGACAAAATCCGCGTGGGTCAAAAGTTGGTGCTGCCGGAAGCCAAGTAAAAAGCAGGTGAGGCGCCCCGCCGCGTTTAGAAAAACAATATTTGCAACAACGCGCGTCAAGTATTTGGCGCGCGTTGTCTTTTCATGATTTTTGGGAACGCGGTGCGCCGCGTCTTTTCAATCATCCAATGCAATGCCGCCGCCCTCCGGCCAGTCTTCCAAATGGCGGCGGGCTTCGAGCATGGCGGCGGTCAGGGTGTGGCAGACCTGCTCCACCTGGTTTTCGGTCATGCGGTTGAAGATGGGCAGGCGCAGGGTGCGGCGAGCCAGGGATTCGGCCACCGACAGTCCGGCGTTTTTGCCGGCGGCGCCGGTCGGCAAGGCGAGCTTGTGGGCGCAGCGCAGGGCAGGGACCGCTTCAATGTCGTGGCGGTTCAAGTAACGCAAAATGCCGGTGACTTGTTCGAATCGGTAGTCGGTGGCCAGCCGTGCCCACAGCACCGGCCAGGCATGCAGCTTTTGGCCTTGCAAATCAGGCAGCGCCAGATCCGGGTTGTCAATCAGGTGGCACAAATAACACTCGGCGATGGTTCGGCGTTGCTGCAGAATTTCCGGCAGGCGTTGCAATTGCATTTGCCCCAGGGCGGCGGCAAAGGGGTGCATGACCGTCCCCAAGGCCGGCAGGCCGGCGCCATCCGGATGGTGCAGGATTTTGCGCGCCGCATTGGCCAGGGCATCGTCATCGGTGACCAGCACGCCGCCGCCCAGGGTGGACAGCGGCGCGCCCGGGCCGAAATCAAACACGCTGGCGCGGCCGATGGAGCCCAGCGCGCGGCCGGCGATGCTGGAGCCGAAGCCCTGGCCGCCGTCCTCAAGCAGGGGGATTTCCAGCCGGCGGGCGCTGGCGGCGACCGCCTCCACCCCGGCTTGGCCGGCGACCGCCACCGCCACCACGATGGCGCGGGTGCGCGCCGTGAAGGCGGCTTCGACTGCGGCGGCATCGGCCACCAATTGTTTGAGGCTGACATCCACAAACACCACTTTGGCCCCAAGCGCCAAAACGGCCAGCAGCGTGGAACTTGGCACCAGCGCGCTGCAAATCACCTCGTCACCGGCCCGCAGGCCAAGGCTGGCCAGGGCCGCCCACATCGCCGCTTGGCCGGAAGAGGCGGCGATCGCGTGGCGGCGGCTGCAATGCACGGCCACCATGGTTTCAAAGCGCACCACGGCATGGGCATCGGCGGATGCGGCGGCGTAGGCGTCTTCCGGCAGGATGTCGGAGTGGGTCAGGGGCACGGTGGCGTGAGGCATGGTCAAAGTGTAAGGGGCGGCGGCTTCAAGTCCAGAGGAAAGTGGGAATTCACCGCCAAAATACAGCGTAAACGCCCCGGCTTGCCCTGGCGTAAAATCCCCCTCCCTATGTCCATCACGCCCCACGCCATCGATCCTTCCACGCTCGCCCCCGAATTCGCCCGCTATCACCGGCAGATGCTGTTGCCCGGTTTCGGCCTGGAAGGCCAGCAAAAACTGATGAACGCCACCGTTTTGGTGGTCGGCTGCGGTGCCTTGGGCACGGTGATTGTCAACATGCTGGCCCGCGCCGGCGTCGGCCATTTGATCGTGGTCGACCGCGATTTCATCGAGCTGACCAACCTGCAGCGCCAGATCCTGTTCGACGAGCAGGATGTGAAAGACGCCATCCCCAAGGCCGAGGCCGCCAAGCGCAAAATCGGCCAGATCAATTCGCAGGTCAAAGTCACCGCCATCGTCGACGATGTCAACCACACCAACATCGAAAAGCTGGCCGGCATCGGCAACGCGGCCTACGGCAAGGTCGACATCATCGTCGACGGCGTCGACAACTTCGAGACCCGCTATGTGGCCAACGACTGCGCCGTCAAGCACGGCATTCCCTATGTCTACGGCGGCTCGGTGGGCACGGTGGGGGCGGCCTATGCCATCTTGCCGCACACCGCGCCAGTGGGCGAAGGCCAGACTTGCTGGGAGAAAAACAGCCTGGCCACCCCGTGCCTGCGCTGCATCTACGAGCAAGCCCCGCCGCCGGGCGTCAATCCGACCTGCGACACCGCCGGCGTGATCGGCCCGGCCGTGTCCATCGTGTCCAATTACCAGGTGGCCGAGGTGTTGAAAATCCTCACCGGCAACTGGGACCGCGTCTCGCGCTCGATGCTGTCCTTTGATTTGTGGGAGAACACCTTCCGCCAGTTGAAGGTGCAAAAAGCCTACGATGTGGGCGAATGCACCTGCTGCAAGGGCCGCAACTTTGAATTCCTGGACGGCATGTTCGGCTCCAGCACCACCACCTTGTGCGGGCGCAACGCGGTGCAGATTTCGCCCAAGGCGGAGGAAAAAGCGCAGATGAATTTCGATGAAATCGCCGCCCGCTTGAAGGGTCTTGGCACCGTCACCGCCAACAAATTCATGCTGCGCGCCGACATCGTGGATCAGGGCAACCCCTATGAGTTGACGGTGTTCTCCGACGGCCGCGCCATTGTGCGCGGCACCAAAGAAGCCACCATTGCCCGCAGCGTGTACGCCAAGTACATCGGCGGGTAAAAAGGTTGATATTCAATGCAAAATCCCGGGCGTCGGTCCGGGGTTTTCGCATGGGATTGGAAGTTGGGGATTAAAAAGTTGCACCGAGACTTGGACGCATTGGCCTCTGACTGCTGACGCTCTAAACTTTCCCCATGCCCGACTTCCTTCCTGCCCTCACCCAATCCGGCCCCGATGTGCTGATTCGGATCAAAGTCGTTCCCGGTGCCAGCCGCGAACGCGTGATGGGCATGCTCGGCGACCGCGTGAAAGTGGCGGTGGCGGCGCCGCCGGAGGATGGCAAAGCCAACCAAGCCATTTGCGCCTTGTTGGCCAAGGTGCTGGGGGTGGGCACCAAGTCGGTGGCCGTGACGGCGGGGATGACGAATCCACGCAAGACGGTGCGGGTGGCGGGGATGACGGTGGGGGAGGTGGCGGGCAAGTTTGGGGCTGGCGGGTCACGCGCGTCATCCCTTTGA
>CAZVNU010000274.1:3034-3545 GCA_964628335.1 uncultured Phycisphaeraceae bacterium | reverse complement strand
GTTCGCCGCGGATGGCGGCCACGCGGCCCTGGATGTCGGCGCTCTTGCCGGCGCCTTCGATGAGGGTGGTGGTTTCTTTCTCGATGACCACTTTCTTGGCGCGGCCAAGGTCGGCCAGGGTCAGCTTCTCAAGGTCGATGCCCAGTTCCTTCATCACGGCGGTGCCGCCGGTGAGGGTGGCGATGTCGCCGAGCATGGCTTTGCGGCGATCGCCAAAGCCGGGGGACTTGACGGCGGCCACTTTGAGCACGCCGCGCAATTTGTTGACCACCAGCAAGGCCAAGGCATCGCCTTCGATGTCTTCGGCGATGATCAGCAAAGCCTTGCCGCTTTCGGCGACCTTGGAGAGGATGGGCAGGATGTCCTTGGCGCTGGAGAGCTTGTCTTCGGCGATGAGCACATAGGCGTCTTCCAGGATGGTGTTCATCTTGGCGGCGTCGGTGACGAAGTGGGGCGAGAGATAGCCCTTGTCGAACTGCATGCCTTCGACCAGGCTCACGGTGGTTTCGAG
>CAZVNU010000274.1:2614-3024 GCA_964628335.1 uncultured Phycisphaeraceae bacterium | reverse complement strand
CTCTTGCCTTCCTCGACGGTGATCACGCCGTCCTTGCCGACCTTGTCCATCGCCTTGGCGATGATCTTGCCGATTTCAATGTCATGGTTGGCGGCGCAGGAGCCGACCTGGGCGATTTCTTCGTTGCTCTTGACCTTTTTGCCGGTCTTGGCCAGGTCGGCCACGATGGCGGTCACGGCCTTGTCGATGCCGCGCTTGACGGCGTTGGCGTTGGCGCCGGCGGTGATGTTCTTGAGGCCTTCGGCGAAGATGGCTTCGGCGTAGACGGTGGCGGTGGTGGTGCCGTCGCCGGCGTCCTTGGAGGCTTTGTTGGCGACTTCCTTCACCATTTGGGCGCCGATGTTGGCGATGGGGTCGGCCAGTTCGATTTCCTTGGCGACGGAAACGCCGTCCTTGGTGATCGAAGGCGA
>CAZVNU010000274.1:0-2604 GCA_964628335.1 uncultured Phycisphaeraceae bacterium | reverse complement strand
GATTTCTCGATGATGACCACGCGGCCGGAAGGCCCGATGGTGGCTTTGACCGCTTTGGAAAGTTGGGTGACGCCGGAGAGGATGCGGGTGCGGGCGTCGTTGCTGAAGATGATTTCTTTGGCTGCCATGGGGGTTCTTCTGAAAAGTAGACGCGGCGGCTCGCCGCGCGGGGGGAGATGAGAGTGAAAACAACGGGCGTTGAAACGGGCAGACGCGCCGTTTCCAACGAAGGGCTTGGTGAACGCGGCGGGCCGCCGCGTCTACTTTGCTTAGGCCTGCACCGCCAGCACTTCGTCTTCCGACAGGATCAAATAATCCTTGCCTTCGTGCTTGATTTCGGTGCCGCCCCACTTGGAGAGCACCACGGTGTCGCCGGCCTTGACCTGGAAGGCCGCGCGGGTGCCGCACTCGAGCAACTTGCCGGTGCCGACGGCCACCACCTTGCCGAATTGGGGCTTCTCTTGCGCCTGGGTGGGCAGGTAGAGGCCGCTGGCGGTCTTGGCTTCGGCTTCGAGGCGCTGGACGAGGATTTTGTCACCGAGGGGTTTGATCTTCATGGAAGGATGTTCCTTGGGAAAGGGGGGAAATAGGGGGAAGAGGGGCAGTTTAGGGCAAATGATGTTTTGGGCGGTTCAGACCGGCCATTGGCCGTGGTAGTGCAACTCGACCACCCGGCGGAAGGTTTGCAGCAGGGCGTCCAGCCGCACCGGCCGGTTGACCACCGAAAAGGCGCCCAGCCGGATCGCGTCGTGCAAGGCGCGCTGGATTTGCGCCTGCGACCACGAGCGGGAGTTCACCACCACCACCGGCGGCCGGTGCGGCAGGCGGTGCAGCACCTCCAGCAGCCACAAGCCGCCGGAAGCTTCGTCATGCCGCCCTTCTTCGGTCGGGGTGGCCAAGTCGATCACCGCCGCATGGATGGTGACCTCTTTGACCAGTGCCAAAGCCTCTTTGGCGCTGGAGGCGATGTGGCTGTCCACCCCCAGGGGGTCGAGCATCTGTCCCAGCTGCCGGGTCCAGTGCTCGTCGGGGTGGTCGCGGTCTTCGGTCAAGAGCAGCCGAAAGCGCGGGCCGGGAATGCCCAGGGTGGCAGTGCGAAAACCGGGGCGGGAAGGGACCGACATGACCCTGTGCTTAGGGCAAGCGGCATGCCAGTTGGCCAAGTCATCTTAATTTGTTGTTTTTAAATGACTTGATTTTTATGGACAGACCTTTTTGAAGGCCGGTTTGCTGCCGCTGGCGGGGGGCGGTCGGCGGTCGGGCTGTCAGGATGGCAGGGGGGAGGGATAAAAAAAGGCGCCCATTTGCGCCCCATGCATCTCACTTTGACTGCAACTTCATGCAATCACGGTCAGCAACCAGCCCGCGCCGCCGCTGCCGACCACCACCAACCAGGGCGGGAGCTTCCAGAACATCAGGGCGACCCACGCCACCAGGGCCAGGCCGAAGTCTTGCGGCGCATGGACCGCGCTGGTCCATACCGGATGGTAAAGGGCCGCCAGCAGCAGCCCCACCACGGCGGCATTGATGCCCAAGAGCGCGGCTTGCGCGCGACGATTGCGCCGCAGGTTCTCCCAGAACGGCAACACCCCCACGACCAGCAGGAAAGAAGGCGCGAAGATCGCCAGCAGGCAGATCAGGGCGCCCAGCCAGCCGGCAGGCGCGCCGTTCATCGAGGCGCCCAGAAACGCCGCAAAGGTGAGCAGCGGGCCGGGGATGGCCTGCGCGGCGCCATAGCCCGCCAAAAATGATTCATTGCCGACCCAGCCCGTGGGCACGACCTGGGCTTGCAGCAGCGGCAGCACGACATGCCCGCCGCCGAAGACCATCGACCCGGCACGGTAGAACGCATCCGCCACCGCCAGCGCCTGGTTCGGGAACAGGGCCGACCCCAGCGGCAAGCCCAGCAGCAGGGTGAAAAACAGCGTCAACCAGCCCAGCCCCGCGCGACGCCGGATCACGATCGGCAAAGGGTCGTGCGCCACCTCTTGCCGGGGTTTGAGCAGCAGCAGGCCGATGATCGCCGCGATGAGGAGGCTCCCGATTTGCCCCCATGCCGACGGCACCAGAAGGACGGCGCAAGCCGCCGCCGCCATGAGGGTCAGGCGCGGCGCATCCGGGCAAAGCGTGCGCGCCATCCCCCAGACGGCTTGAGCCACCACGGCCACGGCCACCACCTTGAGCCCGTGCAGCGCGCCGGGCGGCACCGCATCGCCGCCATGGGCGATGCCCAGCGCAAACAGGACCAAGGCAACCGCCGACGGCAGGGTGAACCCCGCCCATGCGGCCAACGCCCCGGCGTAGCCGCCCCGGGACAGCCCGATCGCGATCCCGACCTGGCTGCTGGCCGGCCCAGGCAGGAACTGGCAAAGGGCGACCAGATCCGCATAGCTGCGCTCGCTGAGCCATTGTCGCCGCGTCACGAATTCGTCGCGGAAATAGCCCAAATGGGCAATCGGGCCGCCGAAAGAGGTCAGGCCCAGCCGGAGGAAGATCCTGAAAATGGCCCAAGGACCGTGGTGGATTCCAGCGGTATCGGTCATGGTCATCCCAGGGTTGGCGGGTGATGGAGCGCGGGTGTCCCCACCCGCAAATGCCGCCCGG
>CAZVNU010000273.1:0-3548 GCA_964628335.1 uncultured Phycisphaeraceae bacterium | reverse complement strand
ACCCCGGCGTGCACGCCGCCGGGGTTGCGCACCATGCCTTCGAGTTTGCGCGCCGAGTCGTAGACCTTGCGGGCCAGCGGCTGCCCGTCGTAGATTTTGCGCAGTTCGTCGTTGGGCGGTTTTTCGAAGGTGCCGTCTTTTTTCTTCTTGCCGTTCAGGGCGGAGTCCAGCGTCACATCCAGATCATCGCCGATCAGTTTGCAGATGGCGTTGACTTCGCCAAGGGGCATGTCCATCACGCGGCCCACATCCTTCATCGCCATCTTGGCCTTCATCACATTGAAGGTGATGATCTGCGCCACGAAACCGTATTTGTCGCGCACCCATTGGATCAGGCGCGGCCGGCCGGTCTGGCACATGTCGATGTCGATGTCCGGATAGGCCTCGCGCTCAGGGTCGGTGAAGCGCTCGAACAACAGGCCGTATTTGACCGGACAGCCGTTGGACAGGCCCAGCACGAAGCCGGTCATGGTGCCCACGCCCGATCCGCGGGCGGTGCAGGGGATGCCGTTGGAACGGCCGAAGTTGACGAAGTCCCACACGATGATGAAATAGGCGCTGATCTTCTTGTCCGACAAAATGCCCAGTTCGCGCTCCAGGCGGGCGCGGATGGCTTCGGTGATGCCCTCCGTGCCGTAGCGCCAGATCAGGCCGGCCTCCGACAAGAGGCGCAGCGCCAGGTCGCACTGGGCTTTGAGGAATTCATTGTCGAACGGCTTGCCGGTGGCGTCGTCCACCGCGCCATCTTTGACCGGCTTGATTTCCATCTCATGGCAGAAATCATTGAGCCAATCGTTGGAGCCGGGCGCAAACTCGCTGGTGAATTGCGCCACTTGCTCGCCGACCGTGCCGGGCTGCTTGAGGATGGCCTGGATGCGCGGCCCGAAGACCGGGTTCACCACCGGCGCATAGGTGTTGCTCATGTCCAGCTTGACATTGCAGCGGTTGGCGATTTTGACGGTGTTTTCAATGGCTTCCGGCAGATCCTTGAAGGCTTCCAGCATTTGCGCCGGGGTCTTCACATACAGGTCTTTGGGGTAGGTCAGGCCCTTTTCGGATTTCAGTTTTCCCATCGAGATGCGGCACAAGGTGTCGTGGGCATCCCAATCTTCCGCCGTCAAAAAGTGGGCGTCGTTGTCGCAGACCAAAGGGATGTCCAACTCGCGGGCCATCTTGATGATCAGCGGGTTGATGTCGCTTTGCTTGGCGCGCGGGCCTTCTTCATGCGATTCGTCGTAACGCTGGAGTTCCAGATAAAAACGCGGTTCGCCGTTTTCATTTGGGCCGAAATTCCGCTTGTGCCAGAGGGCTTCCTTCTTGGCCAATTCCAAGAAGCGGTCGTCTTTTTTCTCGACGAAGCGGGTGAGGAAATAGGCCACCGAGGAGCCCAAGTGGCCGTTGATGGCGATCAGGCCGGCATTCCATTTTTCCAGGGTTTCCAGGTCGGCGCGCGGATTGCCGTAGAAGCCTTTGAGGAAGGCGTCGGACGAAAGCTTGAGCAGGTTGTTCCAGCCCTGGTTGTTTTCGCAAAGCAGCACCAGATGGTGGCCGCCGGTATCGACTTTGACGGCGGTGCGGGCCTTGGGGTCGCGGCGCACGGTGCGGGCCACCGGCAGGCCTTCTTCGTCGCGGGCCACATAGGCTTCAATGCCCAAAATCGGCTTGATCGGCGCCTTGATCTTCTTGCTTTTGTCGTTGGGGTCTTTGGCCTGGTAGCCGGTGGCTTTGGTGTAGAACTCCACCGCGCCGAACAGGTTGCCATGGTCGGTTACCGCCAGCGCATCCATGCCGTGGGCATGGCAATAATCCAGCAGGTCGCTCAGTTGGTTGCCGCCGTCGAGCAGCGAGTATTCGCTGTGCAGATGCAGATGGACAAAGGGGCTTTTGATGCCGGTCGATGACGAAGGGGCGGGGGCGGACATGGGGGTAGTTTACGGGTGTTTGGGGTGGGGCCTGAAAAGCCGGTAACCGCCGGCAAAAGCGGGCAAATAGGGGGCGGGCAGGCTTGGAATGCCCTATGCTTTGCTGAAAGAAATCAAACATGCGTACGCCGACCCCCATCTACCGGGCCCAGGGCAAAACCTGGCAAATCGACACCTGCGGGCCGCAGATGGCGGCGATTGCCGGCAAAAAAATCGTGTTCCACGGTCTGTCGCACGGGGCTTATCCCGGTGTGGCATTGGCCAAAAAAGAATTGCCCGAACTCAGCAGCATCGGCCATTGGGTGGCGGTGCAGGCGCAGGATTGGGGGCTTGACCTCCACCGCAATGAAGGGATTGAAATCTGCTGGCTTGAGGGCGGCCACCTGGCCTTTGAAGTGGATGGCAAAGCGTATGACCTTCACCCCGATGACCTCACCCTGACCCGGCCCTGGCAGCAGCACAAGTTGGGGGCGCCGCACCTGGGGGCCAACCGGCTGCACTGGCTGATTCTGGATGTGGGGGTGCGCCGCCCCAACCAAGCGTGGGTGTGGCCGCCATGGGTGGTGATGTCGTCGCCGGACCGCGCCGAATTGGCGCTGCGCCTGCGCGAAAGCGACCGCCCCGTGCTGCGCGCCGGCCCGGAAATCCGCGCGATTTTCCGTCGCTTGGCGCAGGCGGTGGCCAGTCATCCGCAAGCCAACCAGACTTCATTGCTGGCCATTTTGGTCAATGAGTTGCTTTGGCATCTGTTGCAATGTTTGCGCCATGCGCCGCCGCAGGACCGGACGGGCAATGCGCGCGACCAAGAGGTGGCGCTGCGCGAGCGCACCGTCGGGTTGTTCCTGGAGGATTTGCAGCGCCATCCCGAACATTTGGAGCAGGCGTGGTCGGTCCAAAGCATGGCTGCCGAATGCGGCATGGGGGTGACCGCCTTCACCGCCATCGTCAGCGCCTGCGCTGGCGCCACGCCGATGGAGTGGCTGGCGGCCCGCCGTTTGGAGCGCGGCGCCCAATTGCTGCGCAGCGAGCCCAAGCGCGCCATCACCGATATTGCGTTGGCCTGCGGTTTTTCATCCAGCCAGTATTTCGCCACCCGCTTTGGCCGGCAATTCGGCTGCACGCCGGGGCAGTGGCGGGGGCGGGATTGAGCGGATTTTTGGCAATAAAACCTTTGTTCCCGCGCAACTTAAGCCTTATCCTGATGTCGCCTTGCGTCGTTTGACGCGCGGGCTTCAACCTCTTTTGGGAGATCACCGTGAGTGAATCAGCCGCCTTGGTCATGACCCGTCTTGGTTTCCGTTTGGATCCCAATGACCTGTACCAACAGGTGGTGACCCAGGTGCTGAGCTCGGCCAAAAAGATGGAGTTGCCCGGTTATTTCCAGCTGCTCATGGCCCAGCCCAAGAATGAGATGAAGGTGCACTTTCCCGTGCGCATGGATGACGGCCGTTTCACGCTGTTCAAGGGCTACCGGGTGCAGCACAGCAACTTGCTTGGCCCCTACAAGGGCGGCATGCGCTACCACCCGCATGTGAGTCTGGACCACATGAAAACCCTGGCGCTGGTGATGACCATGAAGTGCGCGCTGGTCGACCTGCCCTATGGCGGGGCCAAAGGCGGGGTGCA
>CAZVNU010000272.1:1942-3554 GCA_964628335.1 uncultured Phycisphaeraceae bacterium | reverse complement strand
GCCGCGCGCACCCGTAGCTCAATTGGATAGAGCGCTGCCCTCCGAAGGCAGAGGTTACTGGTTCGACTCCAGTCGGGTGCATACAAGCCCCTTGATTTCAAGGGGTTTTTTTACATCTACTTGCGGAATTCTCGGAGATTCTTGGAGTTTTTGTTCCACAAGGCGGAGGGCTTCGGAAATCCATAACGCTTGATTTTTCGCATTTTCTAGCGGATTGTGCCCCGGATTCTGCCCCACTTCGGGCGCGCCGGCGGCAAGGGCGGCAGCGGTGGCAAACAGTTTTTCGCTGGCGCGCCGGTAGTTGGCATTGGCCACCTTCACATCATGGCCCATCCATTCGCAGACGGCAAAGTCGGGGATGCCCCGTTCGGCCAGTTCGGTGGCGCGGGTGCGGCGCAGGTTCATCCATGGGTCGGGGTAATTCATCCCGGCTCGGGTCATGGCTTTTTTCAGGGCGGAGGAAGTGGCGTTGGCGCCCTTGGCCCGGTAATGGGGGAATAAGAGTTCTTCACCCTCGGGGGCTTGCTCCCGCAGTTCCAGCAGGGCGGCTTCCACCTCGGGGAACATGGGGCATTTGCGCCAATCCTTGCCGGTCTTGGCCTTGGTTTTTTCGCAGGGGATCAGCACATGACCGGGCTTTCCGCCGGCGGTGAATGAAACATGCTCCCACCGCATGAACAGGGGTTCCGTTTGGCGTGTGCCGGCCCAGCGGGCAAAGGCGAACAGGGCGCGCATTTCCACATGGCCCAATTCGTCCATGATGCGCAAGGCTTCTTCATGGTGAACAAAGACGCGCCGGTCATCTTGGGCGGGCCGGACGCTTTTGGGCACGGCCTTGTCCGCAAACGGATTTTCAAGGATCAGTTTGTGCCGCTTGGCATCGGCGAAGAAGGAGGAAAGGATGGAACAGCGTTTGGCGGCGGTGTTGGTGGCCAACTTCTTTTCCCCTTGCATCCATCGCATGAAGTCCAGTGCATCCCCGGTGGTGATGGTGGCAATATCCCGATCCGCCCCGAAATGCTCCACGGCGTATTGGGTGGCGTAGGTGTAGTGGTTGAGGGTGGACTGGCTTTTGCCCGCTTGGGTGCGCTCCACCACATCTTTGCAAAAGGCTGCCAGTGTGCGCGGCTTCCTGCCCGCCACCAGCCCGGTGCCGGCCAAGGCGGCGTAAGTCTCCGGGGGAAGGCGCAAAAGCCATTCTGCGGCCTCCACGGGCGCCGGCGTGCCACTTCCCAGCGCGTCCACAAGGTCTTGAATGTAGCCCTTGACCTTCTCGGCTTGCTTCTTGCTCATCGTGCCCATGCGGACACGGGCACGCTTACCGCCGTTGGGGTTCTTCCAGCCGAAGCGCCAGCCGTTGCCTTGTTCTTGTTCCATGGATGCCATGATGTTTCCTCTTTCTTTGGGCTTTTGTGGCCGTTTGGGTTGCAGGATACCCCGATGCGGCGGAAATGCCGATTGACAACGGGGAGAATGTTGGATGCAGGCGTGGGAATCGGTGAGGGTTTTTCTCTTTACCCCGTTACCCCGATACCCCATTGACCCCATTACCTGGGGGCGCCTTTTAAAATGAATACATGGGCCGGGCGGCCACCGCTTGGGGCTTGCCGTT
>CAZVNU010000272.1:0-1932 GCA_964628335.1 uncultured Phycisphaeraceae bacterium | reverse complement strand
TTCCCAGCCCGCGCCGGGTCAGTTTGGCCAGGGCTTTTTCGGGGTCGGCATCGCCATTTTGGAACGGGGGCGGGCCGCCCTGGCGCACATCGCGGGCACTCACCGCCCCGCCCTTGCGCCGGATGAAGGCAAGCAAGGCGTCTTGCAATTGATTGGCGGCCTCGCTGGCCAGCATGGCGTAAAGGCGTTCCGCCTCGCCGGCGTACCATCGGGCCAAGCGGATGCCGGCGGCCATGCTTTCCAAATCCACTTCATGCGGGCTTGTGGCGTAAGGGTGCCCGGCCCACTTGGCAAGATGCAGCACCAAGGCCAACCGGGGGGCGTAGCCTTCCAGTTTGGAGAAGGCAGCGGCCAAGTCGCCAGCGCCACGATCCACCGCTTCGTCAATCTTGGCCCCGTGTTCGTCATAGAAGGCGACAAAGGCGGCCTTGGCTTCCCTGTCCATGCCGATCTTGACCGGGGCCAGTGCGCCGTGTTCGTCTTGGCGAAGTTCCAAGGATGCCAGATTGGCGAACAGCAAGCGCAATTCGGTGGTGCATCGCTCTTGGATGCAGGAGTCATTCCACACACGGGGCCGGCGCGGCGGTTGGGCGAACAGCAGGCGGGCAGCCAATCCACTTTCCCGATGTTCACGGGTCAGGGCATCCCGCAGGCGGCCCGGTTGGATTCCGCCCGACACGCTCACGGCGGCGCGGGGGATATGCAGCATCCCCGATCCTTTCCTGTCCACCACCACGGCGCGGCCCTCAAAACATTCCAGCCATTGCGCGGCCTCGCCGCCCTTGCCGCCGGCTTTGTATTTGTCGAATCCGCCAAACCAGCCGGCCAGTTCATCGCGGGCCATCAGCAAGCCTCGGGGGTTCTTGTCCAGCAGGTCGGCCACGGATTCAATGGTGGCATCACTTGTCCAACAGCGTGCGGCCTGCGGTGGTGTCGGCTCTTGGGGTGGTTCGCCTTCTTCCTTGGCCCGCTTCCACTTGGCCAGTGCCTTTTCGTACACCTTGTGGGCGGCATCGTGTGTTTGCTTTTGCGCCTTGTAGTCGCGCATGGCGGCGGATTGCACGGCCTTCAACGGCTCCCAGCCGGGTTCCAGGGCGGGGGATTTCTTGGCGCCCGATTCGGCCACGATGGCGGCCCACACAATGGCCGGCGCATCCCATCCCGGCTTGACGGTCAGCACGCGGGAATTGCCGATGGCGGCGGCCAGCGCCGGCAGCACGCCGGCCACCACAAAGGCTGGGTCACAGCCCACACTCTCGGCCACCTCGGCCACGAAGTCGCGCAGGGTGTCGGGCAGGGCTTCCAGTGGGAACGGCTCCCATTGGCGGGGCAGCGTCGGGCCTTCATCTTCTTCCGGCTCCCATGCGCCGGCGTTCAGCGCCGCCCGCTCCTGATCCAAGCGCAGGGCCTCATCGCGGTGGATGGCGGCCAAGCGCACAAGATTGGCGTGGTGGGCATGGCTGGCAGCGGTGGGGACGGCTTCCAGCACTTGCAGAAAGTAATCGCCACCCTCCCCGCCGTTCACTTGCGCCAAGACGCCTTGGCGCTCCAGTTCAGCGCGAACGCTGGCCAGATCGGGCGTGGTGCCCCTATCCACAAGGGCCATGATGGCGGCATAAATCGCCGCGTTGGCCGGGTTGGAGAAGTCCACCGGGCCTTGCAGGGTGGCGCGGGTGGCCTTGCAGGCACCCATGGCGTCTTGCATGGCGCGGGAAGCGGTCATTGGGTCGGTGGCAAGGCAACCGCCCATCAGGCAACCCAGCAGGGCTTTCTCGGCTTCCAGCGCCGGCGGGGGGCATTGGTCAAAGGGACTCATGGGCGGCCTCCTTCCAAGTCAGGGCGGCTTTGACATTCTCAACCGGGAACAGCCAAGCGCCGGTGGGGGTGGTGCGGGTGCCAGTCAAGCGGCCACGGCGCATCCAATCGCGCAGG
>CAZVNU010000271.1:0-3588 GCA_964628335.1 uncultured Phycisphaeraceae bacterium | reverse complement strand
CTTTTTTCAGAGGGGTTGTGTCCATCACCCGCCAGCCCTGGGTTTTGGGGGGGGGATTGTCGGCGCCGGCTGGTGCCCAATGGCACCGCAGGTCACTCCGCCTGCCACGGATAGTCATCGGTCTTGACCGGGCCGAACCACAGTCGCCCCTCGTCGCGCCAGGCATCCAGCACCAAGCCGTTTTCCCACGCCGCGCCGGCCGGCACCACCACCAACGCATGATGCTCGTGGAACAGCGAGCCGGGATGGGCCCAAATCCGCCGCACTTCAAAGGCCGGATGGGCCGGATTGCCCAAGGCAAGGCCCAAATCGGTTTGCCAATGCCAGCAAAAGCCCCGGTCTTTCAAGCCCCAATACACCAGCAGATTGTGCAGGTTGTGGTTGAGTTGGATGTGGTAGGACTGGCGCAAGTCGGCCGATTTTTCCACCGCCACCCGGGCCAGCACGCGGGCGTTTTCCGCCGAGGCGGCGGGATTGAGCTGCTTGAGGGCCAGCGCCAATCGCGCCGCGCGGTGGCGGCGGGCTTCGGGTTGTTCGGGGGTGGTGGCGCATCCCGCCAGCAAGCCCGCCGCCGCCAGCAGCGCGAAAGACCGGCGCATCACCCGATCCGTTCCGGCTGGGCCACATCGCTGACAAAGGCGTTGTAGATGATGCGCACCGCGTCTTCGAAGCGGTCGGCGTCCACGCCCACGATGATGTTGAGTTGGCTGGATCCCTGGTCGATCATGCGGGTGTGGATGCCCACATCGGCCAGCGCGCCGAACAGGCGCGCCGCCAGGCCGGGGATATGGGCCATGCCGCGGCCCACGGTGGCGATCAGCGCCAGGTTTTTGCGCACCTCAACCAGGTCGGGGTGGACGGTGTGCTGCAATTGGTCCAGGATGGCCTCCAACTTGCCACCGGACAATTGGCTGTCCTGGATCACCAGCGACAGGGTGTCGATGCCGCTGGGCATGTGCTCGAAGGACACCTTGTTTTCCTCCAGCACCGACAGCACGCGGCGGCAGAAGCCGACCTCGGCGTTCATCATCGCCTTTTCAATCTGGATGACGGTGAAATCCTTGCGGCCGGCGATGCCGGTGATGTTGTAGCCGACCTTGGCCTGCGGGTGTTCGCGCGGCACGATCAGGGTGCCGGGGTGCCTGGGGTCGTTGGTCGAGCGGATGTTGACCGGGATTTGCGCCTCGCGCACCGGGAACACCGCGTCTTCATGCAGCACGGTGGCGCCGGAATACGAGAGTTCGCGCAATTCCTGATAGGTGACGACTTCGATGGTGTAGGCCCCCGGCACGATGCGCGGGTTGGTGATCAGCATGCCGGGCACATCGGTCCAGTTCTCATACACGCTGGCATGCACGCCGCGCGCCGCCACCGCGCCGGAAATGTCCGAGCCGCCGCGGCTGAAGGTCTTCACGCTGCCATCGGCGGCGCAGCCGTAGAAACCGGGGATGACCGCATGCAAGCCCTTGACCCGGGCCGCCAGCGCGGGATAGGTCTTGGCGCCGTCGAAGCGGCCCTTGTCGTCGAAGAACACCACCTCTTGGGCGTCGACGAACTCCCAGCCCAAGAGCGCCGCCAAGATGCGGCCGTTGATGGCCTCGCCCCGGCTGGCGGCGTAGTCGCCTTGGCGGCCCAGTTCGCCTTGGCGGGCGATTTCAAGTTGGGTGGCGGCCAATTCGGCCGTCAGTTGGGCGATGAAGCCGGCCGGCAGTTCCAACTCGGTGGCGATGCCAAGGAAGCGCTCGCGGATGATGGCGAACACCTCTTCAAAGGGTAGCCGGCGCGAGGCGTGCTCATGGCAGAGCAGCAGGAGGTCGGTGATCTTCTGGTCCTTGTCGTGGCGCTTGCCCGGGGCCGAGGGCACCACCAGGCAACGGTTGGCGTCCGCCAGCACGATGTCGCGCACCTTGCGGAACTGGCTGGCGTCGGCAAGGGAGGAACCGCCGAATTTGGAGACGATGGGGGAGGGGGGCATAAAAATGGCCTGAAATCAAAATGATTTGTGATAAAGCGCAACAATCCCCCAGGTCATTTTTTGACGGGGGACTCAATGATTTTTCCCGTGATAAATATCCCGATGCCTGCGAGCATGGTGGTGCCTGCAATGACACCGGCCAAGACGGGTTGGCCATTGAGTCCAAGAACCAATGCAAAAGTGAGGCAGATCACTCCGAAGATCAGCCCCATCCATTGTCCTCTGTCCGCGCGTTTTTCTCGGCTCCTCACCACGATTTTTTCCAAGGTCTGGCGATGCTCAGCCTGATTTTCTACTTGTTTCATGAGGCGATCCCCGCCACCGGGAATGTACTGGTCATACCGTTGAACCTCGGCACTTGGGGGCAAAGGGCCTGAGTAAGAAACCTGGGTTGTGTGTTCGCTGACCATCAGCATTGCCAGAGTTTTGAGTTCTTTTGGCTCTATGCGTGTCGCAATGGAAGGAATGGCCTCCTTCAGTTTGTTTTCTGCTTCCAGAATAGAAGCCGGATCAATGTGGTCGTTTGTGGGTGTTAAATGATGCGCAGCGGGTGGCTGTGTGTCTGGCATGGCGTATGAAGTTAAAGGGAAACAATGGTTGGATTAGACAATGATTCGCGAAAATCTGCGCCAACATTTTCCCAGTCATTGCGGCTGGCCATCAGATCAGCTTCTTGGCTGCTGGCAAAAGTACGGTAACTTGGGTTGTGTCCCAAAAAAGAAAATGCGGACCCAAAGGCCAGCATCTGGCTTGCTGGAGCGGCGAGCCACATGGGGCGCAAGGGCGCGGGCAGGCAATCAGTCGGAGGATGCATTGGTGAAGACATTTTAAAAATCTCCTTTCGCTGGGTAGTCTAGGGGAGTCAAGCCAATTATGCACTATTTTCAACTGAAGCCATAATTGTGCCTTGGCAAGGGTGTTCCAAGGCGCAGCATGGGACATGGGGCGGGGAGGATTTTAGCGGGGAGGCGGCGTTTCACACCGCCAATTGGCTGCTGGCATGCGCGGTATGGCTGGTGGGCGCGATGAATTGCGACAAATCCAAACCGGCGAAATACGGGATGGTTTTCCGCAAGCCTTCGCGGAGTTGGATTTGCGGTTCCCAGTCCAGTTTGGCCTTGGCCAGTGAAATATCCGGCTTGCGCTGGAGCGGATCATCCTTGGGCAGGGGCAGGAACACCTTTTTGCTTTTGGAGCCGGTCAATTCAATCACCAGGTCGGCCAGTTGCGCAATGGTGAATTCCACCGGGTTGCCGGTGTTGACCGGGCCGTAGAAGGGTTGTTCGCCGGCGGGCGTGGCCCGTTCCATCATGCGCACGAAGGCTTCGAGCAAATCATCGACGAAGCAGAACGAGCGGGTTTGCGAACCGTCGCCGTACAGGGTGAGATCCTTGCCTTGCAGCGCCTGCAAGATGAAGTTCGACACCACGCGGCCGTCGTAGGGATGCATGCGCGGACCGTAGGTGTTGAAGATGCGCACCACGCGCACATCGGTGTTCTCGCGGCGGATGAAATCGAAACACAGTGTTTCGCCGATGCGCTTGCCCTCGTCGTAGCAGGCGCGGATGCCGTGCGGGTTCACATTGCCACGGTAGGTTTCTTTCTGCGGATGA
>CAZVNU010000270.1:0-3595 GCA_964628335.1 uncultured Phycisphaeraceae bacterium | reverse complement strand
GGGTGAGGACACCCGCGCTCCAACAAGCCCGTGCGCTGTTGACCCGCCAGCCCTGCCGCCCCAAACCACAAAGCGCGTCCCGGTCGGGGCGCGCTTTGTGGTTTGGGGGGTTTATTTGTTGCCAACCGGCGGGACGCCGGCTGTCGGCTTACCGTCCGCGTCCGCCGCCGCTCTTGTTGTGACCGCCGGAATGCCCGGACGGCTTGCCACCCGACCTGGGCCGGTTGGGCCCTTGGTTTTGCGGACCGCCGCCGTGCCCGCCCTGGCCACCGCGCTTGCGGCCGCCGCGCTCGGGACCGCCTTGGCGGCCTTGGCTACCCTGGCCACCCTGGCCGCCGCCTTGGGCGTTGCCGGCTTGCTGGGCCGCCGCATGGGCCGCCACTTTAGGATTGGCGAAGACGGAGGGATCCACCATCTGGCGGAACGAGCCGCCCTTGACGGCTTCAACCACTTCCAGCGTCAGTTGGCGGCGGGCCATGTCGACGCTGGTGATCTTGACGATGAAGCGGTCGCCGGCGCCGATCACGCGGCTGGAGGATTGCAGGGTGTTGGTGCGCGGGTCGTGCTTCCAGCGGCCGGTGCCGGGCAGCGATTCGCAGGGCACCATGCCGTCGACCAGGAACTGGTCGATCTGGAAGAAGGCGCCGGCCGACATGGTGCCGGTGACGGTGGCCTCGAATTTCTCGCCGATTTTGCCGGAGAGGAACTGGATGACCAGGAACTTGCGCAATTCGCGCTCGGCTTCGGCGCTGTTGCGCTCGGTGAGCGAGCAGTGCGCGCCCACCTCGAACATGCCCTGCTCGTCGGGCACGCGCTTGTCGGCGCGGATGGCGGCGCCGACCTTCTTCTTGTCGGCCGGCTTGCCCTTGCCAAGGCCGAAGGCGCAGGGAATCTCCAGCTTTTCGCAGGCGTTGATGGCGGCCTTCAGGCCGCGGTGCACCACGAAGTCGGGGTAACGGCGGATCGGGCTGGTGAAGTGGGTGTAATGCTCGCTGGCCAGGGCGAAGTGGCCGATGTGCTCGGGGCCGTATTCGGCGCGCATCATGCAGCGCAGCACGGCCATGTGCACGGCCTGTTCCTTGGGCGTGCCGCGGGTGGTGTCAAGCAGCTTCTGCAAATCCTTGCGGCCGGGCTTGGCCGGCAGGTTGACCGCCACCGAGCGGGCGATCTGCTCCAGGTCGGCCAGGCGCATGGGGTCGGGCTCGCCGTGGTTGCGGCGCACCATCGGCACGCCCAGGGTGAAGAACAGGCGGGCGGCGGCCTCGTTGGCTTCCACCATGAACATTTCGATCAGGGTGTGGGTGAAGGCGTCGTCTTCGGGGTGGGCGTCCACCACGCGGCCGGTGGGGTCGAACACCAGTTCCACGGCGGGCAGGTGCAGCACGATCATGCCGGCGGCCAGACGGCGCTTGCGGATGATGCGCGACAACTCGTTCATGTGTCGCAGGGTTTCGGTCACTTCGGCCGAATACACCGGATCGGTCTTGCAATGGGCTGCGGCCTCTTCGGGCTTGCCGTCGATGATGGCCTGCGCCTCAAGGTAGGTGAAGCGGCGGGCCGATTTGATCAGGGTGGAGGCGAAGCGCTGCGAGACCACTTCGCCGTCTTCGTCGTAGCCGATGAAGGCGGTCAGGGCGAAACGCTCGACGCCTTCCTGCAGCGAACAGACGCCGTTGGAGAGCACTTCCGGCAGCATCGGCACCACGCGCCGGGGCAGATAAGTGGAGTTGGCGCGGCGCTTGGCTTCGATGTCGAGGGCCGATTCCGGCTCGACGAAGCTGGCCACATCGGCGATGTGCACGGCGATTTCCCACATCGCGCCGTCGGCATTGGGCGAAGCCAATTTGCGGATGGCCAGGGCATCGTCATAGTCCTTGGCGTCCGGCGGATCGATGGTGCAGGTGAGCCACGAACGGCAATCCTCGCGGGCGGCCAAAGCGGCCGGATCCTTCATCTTGTCGGCGGCCTTGCGGGCCTGCGCCAGCACGCCTTCCGGGAATTCCTCGTCCAAGCCGTAGGCGGCCATGACGGCGGCGGTTTCGGCATCGGGCTCGCCGGCGGCGCCCACCACGCGGGTGATCACGCCTTCGGAAAGCGCGCGCGGATCCTCGGACCACTTGATGATCTCGACGACGACCTTGTCGCCGCCCTTGGCGTTCTTGGCTTCGATGTCGCGCACCAGGATGACCGGCTGGGCCAGCTTGCGGCCATCGACCTCGACCACCCAGTTGGCGCCTTTTTTGGTGAGCATGCCGGTGAGCGGCTTCTTGGAGCGCTCGACGATTTCCAGCACCGAGGCCAGGAAGCGCTTGGTGCCGGGCGCGTCGCCGGGCTTGCCGCGCGAATCGAGCTTGGTGTTGCACAGCACGCGGTCGCCGTCCATCGCATCGAAGGAGCAGCCGGGGGGCACGAACAGGTCGCCGCCCAAAACCGGCTCGTCGGGCATCAAAAAGCCGAAGCCGCGCTCGTTGCCGCGGTAGATGCCGGTGATTTGCGGACCGGGCTCGGCCAGCGACAAAACCCCGCCGGTGGAAATGATTTTGTTGGCGGTCAAAAGGTCGGACACCGCCTTTTCAAGCAAAGACAGTTGCGCAGGATCCACGCGCATGCCCTCGGCCAAGGCCGAGAGTTGCGCAGGTTCGTAGCGGTCGGAGGAAAGGTAGCGGAGTAACGGCTTGTTGAAACGGGTGGGCATAGTCGCGTATGGTAGGCGAAAAACCGAACAAAAGCCCCGGGCTTGCGGCGCGGAATCAGGACGGAACACATGCATCCGTCATGCTCCGGCCCGAATCCGAATGCTCTTGGGCGTGATCACCGTGAATGCTCCGGCCATTTCAACCCCATGCTCGCGGACGGCATCCCACACCACCCGGGCTTTGGCAATGGGCGACAGACCGGCCAAACGCAGCAAAACAACCCCTTTGCTGGTCAAATGCAACCGGTAAACCAACTCGCCAAAGTCCTTGTCGCCCGTCAACAAAATCGCGTCTTGGCGGCCGGCCTCAGCCAACACTTGATCATCGGAAATTCCCGGGGACAACTCCGCCACATACACCACCGCAAGCCCTTCCAAGCGCAGCCGTGCCACGACGGGTCCGTCCACGCTCTCGTCGGCAAGCCAGTTCATGCCGCCATCCCGTGCACCACTTCATGGCGCAAGGTTCCAGCGGCAAAGGACAATGCTGCAAGCACCCCCTCGCGGGTCAGCCTTGGATGGGCTTCCAAAAGTTGTTCGATGCTTTCCCCGGCGGCCAACTTGTCAAGAATCAACTCGACCGTCACGCGGGTCCCGGCAACCACGGGCTTGCCGAACATGATTTTTGGATCGGATTGGATGAGCGCGCCGGGCATGGTGACTCCTTTGAAAGGGGGCGACTGAATTGTAGGGGGAAAGGGGGAAGGCAGACAATCAATCTCGCTGGAATTGCAGGGTTGGCGGGTCAAGGAACCCCGACCGTCAGGGAGGGGACGCCGAGCGTTGTTTCGAAGGTTATCCGTCCCCTCCCTGACGGTCGAGGTTCCTTTTCAAAGGGATGACGCGCGTGCCCCGCCAGCCCTGCCCGCCAGCCCTGGTCCTGTTTCAGGGTTGGCGCCA
>CAZVNU010000269.1:0-3604 GCA_964628335.1 uncultured Phycisphaeraceae bacterium | reverse complement strand
CACGGCTTCACGGTCGATGGTCAGGGCCGCAAGATGTCCAAGTCGCTGGGCAACGGCGTGGACCCGATGGACATCATCCACTCCCACGGCTCCGACGCCATGCGCTTCGCGCTGGCCAAGATGACCACCCACACCCAGGACCTGCGCCTGCCGGTGGACATGGTGGATCCGCACACCGGCGAATCCTTCACCCCGACCTTCACCACCGTCAAGGGCGGCTTCAAGGTTGCCGCCGCCATGCAGGAGCGCAACGGCAAACAGATCACTTCCTCTTACGGCGCCGCCTCCGGCGAAGCCAAGCCTTCCGACGAAGCGCCGCTGGCCCGCAACACCAGCGAGAAATTTGACGAAGGCAAACGCTTTGCCAACAAAATGTGGAACGCCTTCCGCTTTGCCCTGTCCAATCTGGAAAGCAAATTGGTGGACGGCCCCTTTGAACCCGGTCTGGCCGACCAATGGATTTTGGGCCGCTTGGAAGCCACTTTGGCTGACTGCGAAAAAGCCCTGGGCGAATACATGTTCGCCAATTACGCCACCGCGCTCTACGATTTTTTCTGGCGCGACCTGTGCGACTGGTACATCGAGTCGGTCAAGCCGACCATCCAAACCAACCCCACCCAGCAGCGTATTTTGGCCTCGTGCTTGGATGCCTCCTTGCGCCTCTTGCACCCGGTGATGCCCTTTATCACCGAGCGCCTGTGGGAGCGCTTGAACGAGGTGGTGCCTTTCGCCCACCGCGGCCTGCCCGGCTTGGCCCTGCCCGAAGCCAAATTGCTGGTGAGTGCCGCATGGCCGGTTGCTTCTGCACCGCTGGGCTCGACCGAAGCGGTGGCGCAATTTGAAAGCTTGCGCGCCATCGTCGGCGCCCTGCGCGAAATGCGCACCGCCGCCAAACTGGCGCCGCGCGACAAGAAGGACGCCTCGATCAAAGCGACCGAGGCGCAAGTGGCCTTCTTCAACGCCAACAAGGAACTGATCGAAACCTTCACCGCGACCAACCTGGTGACCATTTCGCCTGATGCCACCCGCACCAAGGACGCCGCCGCCGGCGTCAGCGCCGGCTGCGAAATCTACCTCCACGGCGTCCTGGATCTGGAAGTCGAGAAAAAGCGCCTGGCCAAGGCCAAGGCCGATTTGGAAGGGAAGATCAAGAACTTCCAGACCCGGTTGTCCAACGAAAAGTATGTCGCCACCGCGCCGCCGAAACTGGTGCAGGAAACCCGCGATGGCTTGGCCACCGCACAGGCGGAGTTGGCGGCGGTGGAGGCGCAGGTTAACGCGTTGTGAAGGAGAACTCAATGACTTCCCACGCAAAGGGTGCCACGGACAGCGAAGCGAAGCGCAGTCGTCCGTGCGGGTTGAAACAACAACCGTCCACACCACGGACGACTGCGCCGCTTTGCGGCTCCGCTGTCCGCACCCCCACCGTTCTTGACGCATCTCCAGCGCATCCAGAACCCCACCGCAAGCAACTTCGCCGGAGAGAAAATCCTCTCCACGCCCGCTACCTGACCTTTTCCTGCAACCAACGCCTACCGCTCTTCTCCAACGACGCCATCAAAGACGCCTTCTTGGAGTGAGGATGAATTGTTTGAAAAGCGGACCTACATCCACCTGAACCCTTTTCGCCGCAAACTGGTTTCCGAAGACCAGATCCATGATTGGCGCTGGTCTTCCGGGTTCTGGATCGCGCACAAGACGGGAATGAAGCCGGATATGCCCGCTGATCCCATGTAACCCCAATCATGGGTGCCACAGGCAGTGGAGCACGGCGCAGTTGTCCATGGTGGGATGCGGAATGTTCCAATACGCACGGACGACTGCGCTGTCCGTGGCACCCTCTCGTTATGCTTCTTTCCTTTCATGCCCACCCGCACCCCCGCCATTGTCCTGCGCACCTTCGACTTCTCCGAGTCGTCGCAGGTGGTGGTGCTGCTTGGCCGCGGCACCGGCAAGATCAAAGGCCTGGCCAAGGGCTGCCGGCGCGCCTCGCCGTCGGCACAGGCGCAATTTTCCGGCGGCTTTGAGTTGCTTACTTGCGGCGAAATCCTGTTCAAGGCCAAGCCGGGCTTGGAACTTTCGGCCATCACCGAGTGGAATCTGCTGGACGACCGCCATGCCTTGCGCGCCGACTGGCGGGCGCAAAACCTGGGGTTTTTCGCCGCCGAATGCACCGGGGCCAGCCTGGCCGAGGGCGACCCCCACCCCGCGCTGTACGACGCGCTGGAAACTTTTCTGCAGGCACTGGTGCGGGAGCGGGAACACCAAGCCCCCCTGCTCATTTTCCTCACCGCCTTGCTGCGCGAAACCGGCCACCCGCCGCGCCTGCACACCAATGCCTCCGGCAACCCCCTGCCCGACCTGCCGGTGTGCGCCTTTGACCCGGCCAGCGGCGGCCTGGTGCCCACGGCGGCGTCCCCCGAATGGCGGGTGCGCCGGGAAACGGTGCTGGCGTTGCGGGCGGCGGATTTGGGCGAAAGTTTGGCCGCCTTTGACCACGATACCCTGCATCGCGGCGCACGGCTGCTCACGGCATGGTTGCGCTACCTGTTGGGGCTTGAATTGCCGACGATGAAATTGGTGTTGTAAAGGGCGCGCCAACGCCCACTGGACCCAGGGCGGGCCGCCCTGGGTCCAGTGGGGCTTCGCCCCATACCTCCCGTCACCCCACATCCGCCAACCCCAGCGACGCCCCGTGCGCCCGCATCAAAATGGCGCGCAGCATTTTCCACTGCGGCTTGGCCAGGGGCGAATCTTGTTCAATGATGGCCGCCGCATCTTTGCGCGCCAGGTTGAGCAACTCCAAATCGCGCGGAAATTCCGCCACCTTCAGGCCGGCCGCGCCGTGCTGCTTGGTGCCCATCACTTCGCCCATGCCGCGCAGTTCAAAGTCTTTTTCTGCGATTTTGAAGCCGTCGCCGGTGGCCACCATCACCTCCATGCGGGCTTCCGATTCTTCGGTCAGGGTGTCGGCCACCAAAATGCACAGCGGGGTGGCTGGCGTTTTTCCGCGCCCCACGCGGCCGCGCAACTGGTGCAACTGCGACAGGCCGAAGCGCTCGGCATGCTCGACCACCATCACGGTCGCCTCCGGCACATCCACGCCGACTTCGATCACGGTGGTGGCCACCAGCACCTGCGCCTCGCCGCTCCTGAAGCGGCGCATCGCCTCCTCGCGCTCGACCCTTGGCATCTGGCCGTGCATGGTGGCGATCTCAAAATCGGCCAGCGGGCCGGCGGCCAGTTCCCTGGCGTGAGAAGCCACGCTTTTCAGGGTGGCTTGGGCACCTTGCCCAAGCGGATTGACGACTTGAATACCCGCACCATCCATACCCATGGGCAAAGTGCCCATGCCACTGTCCAACCCCAAATCCTCGGCATCCTCCACCGCCGGCACCACCACAAACACCCGTTCGCCGCGCGCCAGCCGCTCCTTCACATGCTGGTACACCTGCGGCCCCATGTTGGGCGGCACGCACTTGGTCACCACCAGGGTGCGGCCGGGCGGCAACTGGTCGATGGTGGACACATCCAAATCGCCGAACAGCGTGACCGCCAGGGTGCGCGGAATGCCTTCGTACGCCAGCCCGAAGCGCCGGCCGTT
>CAZVNU010000268.1:0-3610 GCA_964628335.1 uncultured Phycisphaeraceae bacterium | reverse complement strand
GAGCCGTCCCTGGACGATCGCGCCGGCGCACATCGGGCACGGCTCCAAGGTGACGGCCACTTCGCAGCCTTCCAAGCGCCAAGAGCCGATTTTTTGGGCGGCTTGGCGCATGGCCAGCAATTCCGCATGGGCGGCTGGATCGGCGGTGGATTCGCGCAGGTTATGGGCGGCGGCCAGCACTTCAAAGCCACCATCGGGCAACGGGCGGTACACCACGGCGCCCACCGGCACTTCATGCTTGTCGCCGGCGAGTTTGGCTTGTTCCAAAGCCAGGCGCATCACGGCGGCATCACGCGCCGCAAGCGGGTTGCCGTGGACGGAGTTCATGGGGCTTCTTCCCAAAGCAGGCCGTCAGCCAGCGGTTTTTTGGTTTTTTTGGCGGTGGGGATGATCTTCCAATCACCGGAGTCCTCCGGTGCGGCATCGTCCTGGCGCTCGGGTGGCAGGACATCATCCAGCAGGGCATCTTCCTGGTCGTTTGCATTGTCCGTTTCCGGGCGCAGACCGGCCAGCGATGCGGCAAGGGATTGGTTTTCTTCCTCGCCATGTTCGGCCGGGTGCAGCATCAGGTCGGTGCCCGCGTTTTCCATGCGCGCGGCCAGCACTTCGCCGTCATCAGACGCGCTCAGGCTGTGGCTGGTGTCGGTCACTTCATTGGCCTGCATCACCTGGGTGATGGCATGGTCGGTCAAGTCGGAGGATTCTTCCTCCTCTATTTCCCCTGTTTCCCCGTCCATTTCACCCTCTGCATCCCCGTTCATTCTCATTTCCGTTTCGTCGTTCGTTTCTTCCTCCTCTTCCAGGATGGAAACCACGGCGGTGTCGGTGGCGGCGTCATGGAATGGCTGCGCGACCTGGACCGGGGCAGGTGGGGTGCTGTCCGGCGGCGGTGCTGCGGCGAGGGTCGCGGCCGTCACCACGGCTTCGTCGGAAACGGCGGAATAGGCTTTGAGGTCGGAGCTGCTTGATTCGTTGGAGATGCTGCTTTTTTGCGCGGGTTTCGCGGTGGTTGCGGCGCGTTCACCGGGCATCGGTTTGGTGGTTGGCAGCACGGCCAAGGGCGTGATGGCGCCGACCACGCGTTGCCCCACGCGGACCAGGACCTGGTCCGGCGTGACGGGCAGATAGAGTTCCGCCGTGGACCCCAGTTTCATGATGCCCAACTTGGAGCCGCGCTGGACGACTTGCCCTTCGCTCAATGCGCAATGGACGGTGCGGGCAAAAAGACCGGCGATTTGCCGCACGGCGACCAGCGGCGTGTGGTGGGTGGGGTGGTTGAAGAGGATGGTGATGGATTCGTTCACCTCGGCCGAACGCGGATTGAGCACGCTGATGTGCTCGCCGGCTTTGTGGGTGATGGATTTCACCTCGGCATGGCAGGGGCAGTAGTTCACATGCACATCAAATATGGAGAGGAACACCCGCACACACACCGCCGGTCCGTCGAAGGGCTCAAAATGGGCGATTTCGTGGATGGAACTGATTTTTCCATCGGCCGGCGAGACCGCCACATTGCGGTCCTTGGGCGAGAGGCGTTTGGGGTCGCGGTAAAACAGCAGTACGCAGGCGCCCAAGCCCAGCGGCAGTGCAGCCAGCGGCCACAAGTCAAAAAGAACGCAAGAAACTGCGAGGGAGAGGGAAATGGCCAAAGAGGCCAGACATTCGTTGCGGGCGTAGCGGCTGAGCATGGGGAGAGTTTAGCGGTTTGTGGTCGTCGGTCTTTTGGGGAAGGGCAGGAAAAAACCGACGCTCAGGCGTCGGTTTTTTGTGGTTGGTCGCAGGATCAGGCTTCTTGCTTTTTGCTGCGCAAGACAAAGCCCAGGATGCCGGTGATCAGCCCCAGCACCAGCAAGGCGCCAAAGGCAATCGGCAGGCTGCTGTCCTGCTTGGCGCCGTCAAACAGCATGTTGGTGAGTTTTCCGGGGATGCCGGCCAAAGACGGGATGATGGCAAACAGGCCGAGCAAGCAGGCGATCATGGCAAAGGCCAAGGTGACCGACATGAACAGGCTGCCGGTCGGATCTTCTTCCTCCGCATACTCAACGGGAGAAACCATTTGCAACGAACTGGGGGTGATGATGGATTTGGCGGCCGGAGAAACGGCGGAACCGGTCTTGCTCTTGTTGCTTGACAGGGCCGGCGCGGAGCCGGTGTCGGCCGAAATGCTGGCATGGAAGGAGGATTCGCTGCTGGAGAACACCGGGGCGGCACCGCTGCCGGTGTCGGACAACGAGCCAAAAGCGGAGCCGGAGCTTTCGCCGATGCTGTTGGTGTCATTCTGGACCCTGGTGGTGTTGCGCAAATTGCTGTCAAAGATGCCGGTGGAGCCGATGGCTGCCGTGTCCATCTTGATGTCCTGGCTCTCGGTGTTGTTGCTGGGATAGATTTCATCCAGCAACTCGGCACCCAAACTGGTGTCGTCGGTTTCGCGGGTCAAATCCAGCAAGCCCGAGCCAGAGCCGACCGATTCAAGGGCCAGATCCTCATCCTTCATGTTGAACTTGGCGTCCGCCTGGGTGGCGGCCATGGAATCGGCTTCACGCACTTCATCGGGGTCGAACACGCTGATTTTGTCGGTGGGGGACGGCGCCAAGGGTTTGACCGGCTCGCTTTTGCCTGCCAAATCGATGGAAGTCGAACCGGTTTTCATGCCAACCCTGGAGGCGGCCATGGAGTCGCCGGCGGACTTGATCTGGTCGGAGTCGAAAATGGTGATGCCGGTGCCGGTCAGATCCGGGTTGGTGTCGCCCTTGGTGTCAAGCAGGCTGTTGCTTTCGCCGGTCAGGGTCAGGCGGTCGGCGCCTGCCATGGCATCCACTTGCGAGCATTTGAACATGGTCTTTTCGCCGTCGCGGAAGAGTTGCAACTTGCCATCGTCGGCCATTTGCTTGACTTCATCGGTGGATTTGCCGAGTTTTTGGGCGACTTCTTCCAGTGTGTAGAACATTTTTGCCATGATGCGGAGCTCCGGGAGTCGGTGGTCGTGGAATGCGGGCAATGCCCGTTCGGGTGAGAATAAGGGGGGGCAGGCACCTTGGCAAGACCTTTTTGAAAAGTTTTTTTACAAAGGAGGGTTCCATCATTCCTCCCCTTGCCAATCACGGGGGTTTCCCGCTACCCTACGCTGCCGGTTTGTCGGCTTTGCCGGGGCTTCCCCTTTGGCCTCGCGCCGCCCGGTCTTCGCTTTCAAATATTTTTCAATCAGCCCGCCCATCGGACCCTTGATGCCTGTCTCAACTCCTGCGTCCGCCCCCTCGCCCCTGCCTTCCAAGGAACGCCTGCTGGCCGCCTACCGCGCCATGCTCGCCACCCAGGAAGTGGACCGTGTCGAGAGCGAGCTGGCCAAAACCGGCGATGTGTTCTTCCAATTGAGTGCCACCGGCCACGAGCCGACGGCCGTGCTCAGCCTGTTTTTGGAGAAGCAAGACTGGGTGCATGCCCATTACCGCTCCAAAGCGCTGCTACTTGCCCGGGGAGTTCCGCTCAAGGGCTGGTTTGATTCATTGTTGTCCAATGCGGAGTCTTATTCGCAGGGCCGGCAGATGGCCGAGTTCTATGCCAGCCGTGAATTGCGCCTGCCCAGCACGGTGATTCCGGTGGGCAACAACAC
>CAZVNU010000267.1:0-3615 GCA_964628335.1 uncultured Phycisphaeraceae bacterium | reverse complement strand
CGGGCGGCATTTGCGGGTGGGGACACCCGCGCTCCATCACCCGCCAGCCCTGGGAATGGCACGCTGGAACTCCGGATTCATTGAATATGCGCGCCAAGAAAAATGCCCATCAACAAAATGATCACCAATGCCAGGATCATCGCCACCGCCCATGTCCGCCACAAACGGCGGCGCTTGGCCTGCTCTTGCGCATAAACCTCCGTCTTGGCCTGTTCCCGTTCGGCTTTTCTGGCGCGCGCCTCCAAATCCGCCATGTAGGTCGAGACCCGCGCCGCCACATGGCCGGCATCCGGCGGCCGGAAATCCGGGTCGGCTGACAGACATTCGCGGGCCAGCACGATCCAGCCGGCATCGGCATCGCACTCCTCCAACCGTTTGTAGACCTCCGCCATGTCCGCCCGGCAGGCTTTGTCGCAAGACTCCATCCCGGTCACCCCGGGGAACGGCGGCTTGCCGGTCAGAATTTCGCACAAAATGGCCCCCAGCCCGAACACATCGCAATGGCGGTCGATCTTGGTGATTTCACCACGGGCCTGCTCGGGGGCCATGTAGGCCGGCGTGCCCACGATGGCCCCGACTTGGGTGGCCACGGTGGAACCGCCCATCGCACCAAGCACAGGGCTGGAGCGCACCGGACCGATCGATCCGGCGATGGTGCCCAACATGGTGGGCGTCCGCACCCCCAGGGTGACGCCCAGCAATTTGGCCAAGCCCCAATCCATCACCTGCACCTCGCCAAAGGCGCCCACCATCACATTGTGCGGCTTCAGGTCCCGATGGATGATGTTTCGGGAATGGGCATAGGCCACGGTCTGAGCCACCTGCTCGAAAATCTTCAACAGCTGCCCCATCGGGCAAGGCGCGGCGGCGTCCTTTTTTTTGCGCTCCAAAAGCAATGCATCCAGGGTGCACCCTTCGATCAGCTTCATGGTGAAATACGGCAGGTTTCCCGGCAAATGACCGATTTCGTACACCGGCGCAACGCCGGGGTGCTGAAGCTGGCCGGCCACCTGCGCCTCTTCAATGAAACGCTTGACCAAATCCGGCCGGTCTTGGTATTTTTCACGCAAAATCTTGATGGCGACATGGCGGCCCAATTCACGATCAAGTGCGCGGAACACCACCCCCATGCCACCATGGGCGATCTCCCCCTGCACCACATAGCGCTCACCAAGATCCGGCGGGCTATCTTTGCCCAGCCCCTCGCCATAGGTGGTGTTGCTGACCCAGGTCTCGCCGGCCTGGCTCAGATTCACATCGCCAGCCGGCATGGCACTGCCGTGGCTGGAGTCGGGCTTGGGACTCCGGCCAAAGAGCTGTTTGCCCGTTCCGCGCTCAAGCGGAATATTCTCAAAACTGGGTTTCAAGGCCTTCATACAGCACTCCGAAGGGAAGGGGCGTCCCCTGCAATGCGTGGGGATGGGCACAAACAGCGGCTGGTTGCCCCATGGTAGGCCTGACTGCACCGTTCACCAAGAATAAAATCAATCCAATCAGGGCTGGCGGGTCAAGGAACCCCGCCACGACCTTCGGCGCGTCATGCCGCGCCTCTTCAAAGCGGCGTCATGCCGCCGCACGCCACACCATGAAACGCCTCCTCCGCGCCAGGGTTGGCGCCAAAAAGTAGACGCGACGGCCCGGCGCGCATCGCTTCAAAGACCTCTCATCCCACGCGGCGAGCCGCCGCGTCTACTTTTTTCAGCGGGATGACGCGCGTGACCCGCCAGCCCTGTCAATCCAATGCGCGCGCCAGCGTCTGGCGCACCAAAGTGGCGCGCGCTTCGCGGCGCTTGGCCGGGCCCAGCGACTGGCCTGTTGCCTTTTGCAGATGGGCAGGTTGGCACGCAAACATCAAGCGCGCCAGAATGTCGTCCGACAACCCGGTCAGACCCAGCGCATGCCGTCCCAGGCGCAGGCGCGAAAGCAGCAGCAGCGCCTCGTCGGTGGGCAGCAAACGGGCATGGGTCAGGGTTCCCAAAGCACGCAAGGTCTGGTCCTCCATCCACAGCGGCCGACATCTGGCCAAATCCACCCTGGCCTGTCGTTCATAGGCCACGATCTGCGGCACGATCTGGCCGGAAAAATCCGCCAGCAATTCGCGTTCGGTACGACCCAAAGTCACCTGGTTGGAAACCTGCCACAAATCACCGGTCGGTTCCGAGCCTTCGCCATGCAACCCGCGCAAGGCCAGCCCCAGATCCCGGGCCATGTGCTTGACTTTTTCAATCTCGCCCGAAGCGGTCAACGCCGGCAAATGCAACAGCACGCCCAAGCGGATGCCGGTGCCCACATTGGTCGGGCAGGCGGTCAAAAAACCGAAGCGGCGCGACCAGGCAAAGGCAAGTTTGCCGGACAAGGCGTCATCAAAGGCGTCCACTGCGGCAAACGCCTCTTCCAGCGCAAAGCCGGGGCGCAGCGCCTGCAAACGCAAATGGTCCTCTTCATTGATCATCGCCGACAGCGAACCAGCCGCATTGGCCGCCACCGCGCGGGCCACCACGCCGTCGCGGCGGGCCATTTCGCGCGACACCAAGTGCCGCTCGAGCATCAGTTGCTTATCCGCGGCGGCGGCTTGGTCCATGCGCATCCACACCGGCGGGCCAGCCTTTTCAGGCGCCGGTCCGGCCGCCAGCGCATCCAGCAGCGGCTCGCGGCACGCGTCCAAGATTTCCAAGCGCTGGGTGGGCGAGGCGCGATGGGTGAAAGGACGGCCGGCCATGTTGCGCGCCAAGCGCACGCGGCTGGTGACCACCACATCGGCGAAAGGCCCGGTGCCGGAAAAACCGATCGGGCCCAAGTTGTCGGCGGATGGTGGCTGGCTACCATCGCCAGCCTGCATGCCGAGATTGTCCATGATCATGGCTGAACCTCCCCCTCGGCTTGGGACCCGGCTTGGGTGCCGGCTTGCACATCAGAAACCGCGGGCGCGCTCTCGGCCTCCATCTGTTTGATTTCGTCGCGCAGGCGTGCGGCCAGCAGGTAATCCTCGGCCGTCACCGCCAACTCAAGTTTGCGCCGCATGCGGGTCAGCATGGCTTGGTGGTGGGCCCGGTGGGCGCCGGCCGTTTTGGCGGGGATTTTCCCCACATGGTGGGTGGCGCCCTGCGTGCGTTCCAGCACGCCGGCCAACATGGCCTCGAAAGTGCCGTAACACTCCGGACAACCCAGCAAATGGGTGGTTTGAAAATCACGCGCCGTTTGGCCGCACCCCGGACAGGACAATTCCGGAATCGCCGGCCCCTTGCTGCCAAGGCCGGCTTGCGCCGCCGCCATCGCCGCTTTGGGCAGCGCCTCGGCCACCACCTGCCCCAACAACGCCAACAATTCACTCGGCACCCCGGCCGCGCCCAAACCGGCCTCCGCCGCATGCTTGTCACACAGATGCCGCACGGTTTTGACACCCTCTTTGATTTCCACCTGATGGCAGGTGGCGGATCGTTCGCATTGGTCGCAGCGGTGGTGCATGGGGATCATTGTAAGGGGGAGAAAAAGAACCCCGACCGTCAGCCCTGGTGGGAGGGCGGACTTCAGTCTGCCACTTGCCGCCAGGCGGCACGGCTGAATCGACTCCAAAGACCTGTGACCCCCGGGGCGCAATGACGCCTTGCGGGTCGT
>CAZVNU010000266.1:0-3641 GCA_964628335.1 uncultured Phycisphaeraceae bacterium | reverse complement strand
CCATCCTCGACGCCGGCGAGAGCGCCCACGCCGCGCGCGTGCTGCGTTTGCGCGCCGGCGATGCCGTCACCCTGCTCGACGGCCAAGGCGCCGTGGCCGAGGCGCAAGTCGTCGAGGCGAATCCCAAGGAAACCGCCTGTCGGGTGCTGTCCCTGCGTCAGGAAGAGAGACTTGCGCCGGCCATTACGGTGTACTCCGCCCTGCCCAAGGGCTGCGCCGAGGACATGGTGGACCAGCTGGCGCAATTGGGATGCGACACCTTCGTGCCGATGTCCTGCACCCGCAGCGTGGTCGAAGCCAAGGACAACAAAGTGGAGAAATTCCGCCGCATCGCCCGCGAGGCCAGCAAGCAGGCCATCCGGGCCTGGGTGATGGAGGTGGGTGAACCGGTCAGTTTCAAGCAGGCGTTGGCCGCGGCCAAGGGATTGCGCTTGATTGCCGACCCGCGCGGGGCGGCCGGGGAAGTTCTGGCGCAAGCGCGGGCTGCGGCGGAAGTCAGCGTGTTCATCGGGCCCGAGGGCGGTTTCACCGATGAGGAACTGCAGCAGGCGCAGGCGGCGGGTTTTGTGTTGTGGAAATTCGCACCTTTTGTGCTGCGAATCGAGACTGCCGCGGTGGGTGCGGTGGCGGTGCTGCGCAACGAGCCCTGAGCGCAAGCTCAGGGAAAAGGACTTGCGCCCGCCGTGGGCGCCCGAATCAACCACAAATGCCCGCCGCCTGCGATTCCCCTGAGCTTGCGCTCAGGGCTCGTTTAGTTCCCGTAAAATCCCTACCCTTTCCTCCCTTCCCCTAAACGAGATCCCCCATGGAAGCAGGCATCGTCGGCCTTCCCAACGTCGGCAAAAGCACCCTGTTCAACGCCCTGACCAATGCCAAGGCGTTGGCGGCCAATTATCCCTTCGCCACCATCGAGCCCAACGAGGGCATCGTGCCGGTGCCGGACGCGCGCCTGGCGCGCATCACCAAGTACATCCCGCCGCAGAAGGTGATCCCGGCCTCGGTCAAGATCATCGACATCGCCGGCATCGTCGAAGGTGCCAGCAAGGGCGAGGGCCTGGGCAACAAGTTCCTGACCCACATCCGCTTGGTGGACGCCATCCTGCAGGTGGTGCGCTGCTTCGAGGACGGCGACATCACCCACGTGGCCGGCTCGGTCGATCCGCTGCGCGACATCGCCATCATCGAAAACGAGTTGCTGCTGGCCGACATGCAGACGCTCGAAAGCGCCCTGCCCAAGGCCCAGCGCGCCGCCAAGACCGGCAACAAGGAAGAGGCCGCCAAGGCCGCCGTGCTGGAAAAGGCGCTGGCCAAACTCAACGACGGCCTGCCGGTACGCGAACTGGAGTTGAGCAACCCCGACGACCGCAAGTTGCTGGCCGGCTACGGCCTGATCACCGCCAAGAAGATGCTCTACATCGCCAATGTGGACGAAAATGATTTGCAGGGCCAAGGCCCCCTGTGCCAAAAGGTGCGTGAGCATGCGGCCAAGACCGGCGGCATCGTGGTGCCGGTGTGCGCCAAGATTGAATCCGAATTGAACGAACTGGAGGAAGCCGACCGCAAGGAAATGCTCGAGGCCGTCGGCTTGGCCGAGCCCGGCTTGGCCGCCGTGTCGCAGGCCGTGTACAAATTGCTGGGTTTGCAGTCCTACTTCACCGCCGGCGAGACCGAAGTGCGCGCTTGGACCATCCCCGTCGGCGCCACCGGCCCGCAGGCAGCCGGCGTCATCCACACCGATTTTGAAAAGGGTTACATCCGCGCCGAGGTGTACCAGCTCGAGGATCTGGAGAAATACCATAGCGAAAAAGGCATCCGCGAAGCCGGCCGCATGCGCACCGAAGGCAAGGGCTATGTGATGCAGGACGGTGACATCTGCCACTTCCTGTTCAGCGCCTAAAGCCAAGCCAAACCATGTAAAAAGGCGGGTCGGTGGGATTCCCCACCGGCCCGCTTTTTGCATGGTGCATCACCCGATCAAAACGGCCAGGTTTCGATCGCTTTCACTGTTTTTTGCGCCAATTCCCGCCCCAGGTCGTGGGGCATGGCCGGGGCCGGCATCAGCACCAACACATCCCCCAAGGGGCGCACCAAGATGCCTTCGTCGCGCAGCTTGGCGCAGATGGCATGGGCGGTGCGCTTGGCAAAGTCGAAGGGCGCGACCGAGCCGTCGGGGTTGCGCCGGCCCAATTCGATGCCGACCATCAGGCCGCGCTGGCGCACATCCAGGATGTTGGGATTGCCGCGCAGGGCATCGAGTTCCCCGGCGATGATGCCGGCCAGGGCGCGGGCATGGGTCAAGAGGTCCGGGCAAGCACTGCCGGCAGGCGGCGCATCGAACAGGTCAAGCGAGGCGATGCCCGCCGCGCAGGCCAGCGGGTTGCCGGTGTAGGTGTGGCCGTGGAAGAATGTTTTGCGCTCCGACAGTTCACCGCAGAAGGAGCGCTCGATGGCGTCGGTGGCCAGGGTGGCGGCCAAGGGCAGGTAGCCGCCGGAAATGCCTTTGGCCAGCGCCATCAAGTCGGGCGTCACGCCTTCGGAGTCGCAGGCGAACAGGTGGCCGGTGCGGCCAAAGCCGGTGGCCACTTCATCGGCGATCAGCAACACCTGGTGGGCGCGGCACAGGCGTTCCACTCCCTTCAGGAATCCCGGCGGTTGGCAGACCATGCCGGCCGCGCCCTGCATCACCGGTTCGATGCACACGGCGGCGGTTTCATGGGCGTTGGCTTCCAGCATGGCGCGCAAGCGGCCCAGACTGTGGGCGGCCACCGCCGCAGTGAGCGGGGCCCATTCGCCGGGCCAGACATTGCGCGGCAATTCATTCATATTCGGCAGGTTGCAGCCGATAGGCGGGCGCAGTGCATCGGGGGCGGGGAACCAATCCACGCCGAAAACCAAGGCATGAAAAGGGCGGTGGAACAGATCCGAGTAGCCCACGCTCATCGCGCCCACCGTGTCGCCGTGATAGGCGCCGGCCAGACCGATGATTTTTTTCTTGCCGGGTTGGCCTTGGTGGAACCAATGGCCGACCGCCATCTTGAAGGCGACCTCCACCGCCGTGGCGCCGGCATCGGAATAAAAAACTTTGTCCAGGCCGGCGGGTGCCCGCGCGCAAAGTTTCGCCGCCAGTTCAATGGCCGGCGGCGAGGACGAACCCAGCAGCGTGGTGTGGGCGATTTTTTTGAGTTGCGCGGTGATCGCGGCGTCGATTTCCGGCACGCAATGACCGTGCACATTGCACCACAACGATGACACGCCGTCGATGAATTTTTTGCCGCCGGCATCAAACACGCAACAGCCGTCTCCTTTTTCGATGACCAACGGCTCGGCTTGACGCCACTGCTTCATCGGCGTGAAAGGATGCCACAGATGGGCATGGTCGAGTGCTGCAAGAGTGGCGGTCGGTTGTGTCATGGTGCGTCAATGTACTTGAAAACAAGGTGTTTTTTATCGCATGCAACGCATGCGCGTTTGTGTTGCGCATGCGCGCGGCGGATGGCGGGAAGCGGGAAGGCCCTTTGTTTTGAGGGGTGCGCGCCGCATGCGGCGAAAAAAAAATTGCAAAAAAATGAAAAACAAATTTGACGCGGCACCCTAACACCCGCTACATTGACGCCCAACAAGGCACATCCGGCCTTAACACT
>CAZVNU010000265.1:0-3650 GCA_964628335.1 uncultured Phycisphaeraceae bacterium | reverse complement strand
GCGGGTGGGGACACCCGCGCTCCAACAAGCCCGTGCGCTGTTGACCCGCCAGCCCCGCCTCGGCCACGCGTGGTGACGCGGCCAGGCCCTACACTCTCCCCATGTCACGCACCTCCCGCCGCATTCACGGTCCTTCGTCCTCTTCCCCCGCCCAATCCAAAGGCGAGGACCTGGGCCTTGGCGTGCGCCTGTTGTTCGCCGACAACGACATCGCCATCCTTGAAAAACCCGCCGGATTGCTTTCCGCCCGCATGGGCGACCAGGTGGGGGACAGCCTCTTCGATGTGGTCAAGGCCTGGGCCAAGATCGACGGCCCGGCCTCGCGCAACCTGACCGGCGGGGCCAAGCGCGGCAAGGACCGCGACAGTCGGCCGGCCTGGATCATCCACCGTTTGGACCGCGAAGTTTCCGGCGTGATGGTGTTCGCGCTCAACAACGGTTCCTTCATGCAGTTGAAGGACGATCTGCAGGTGCGCCGCATCACGCGCCGCTACGGCGCGGTGGTCGAGGGTGAAATTCCCAAAGGCACCGGCGGCACCATCACCGGTTTCTTGACCGACCAGGGCGCGGCCCGCCCGGTCAAGGTGTTGTCGGACAAGCAAGGCACCAGCCATCCGGTGGACGATCTGGAAATCGAGGACGACGCCCTGGCCGAAGCCGGTTCGCTGCCCAAGCGCGCCGTCACCCATTGGCGGTGCGTGGCGTCGGGCCGGGGCCGCAGTCTGCTTGAAGTGCGGCTCGACACCGGCCGCAAGCACCAGATCCGGGCCCACCTGGCTTCCATCGGCCATGTGATTTGCGGCGACAAGTTGTACGGCTCCAAGGACACTTATTTCTCCCGCGTGGCCCTGCATGCGGCCGACCTGCGGCTCAACCACCCGCGTACCGGCTTTGAAAAAACCTTCCACGCGCCCTTGCCGCGCGAATTTTTCATCGCCGCCGGTGGTGCAGTCGGCGCCTGGCCCGAGATGGGCGCCATGCCCCCGGCCAGGGTGGCCCCGCCCGCGGCAACCGCCACCCCCGCCTTGGTTCCTCCCGCCGCCCCTTCTTCCGAGCCCATGAAAAAAGACCCCGCCGCCACCGCCAAAGTCGCCCCCTTGGGCGAATGGGTGGACTCACCCGCCGGCAAAGTCTTCCGCAAATTCAAGCCCGAGCGGGCCGCCGCCCAGGAGGCCGCCAAAGAGGCCGCCAAAGCCGCGCCCAAACAGGTGGAGACCGGTCCGGGCGCTTGCGGCGGCAGCGCCAAAGAAGCGGGTTGGGATCATGTGGCGCCGTGGTACGACGATTTGATTTCGCGCCGCAAGAGCGATCACCACGAAGAATTGGTGTTGCCCGGCGTCATCCGGTTGCTGGCCCCCAAAAAGGGTGAGCGGGCCTTGGATGTGGCCTGCGGTGAAGGCACCCTGTGCCGCCAGTTGGCCGAAGCCGGCATCGACGCGGTGGGGGTGGATGCCTCGCCGCGGTTGATCGAAGCCGCGCGAAACACCCGCCCTTCCAACAAGCAGCAGGGCGAAACCTCCTTCGTGGTGGCCGATGCCCGCACCCTGCCCGGCAGCGAAGGCGTCGAAGGCTCCTTCGACATGGCTTCTTGCGTGCTGGCCCTGATGAACATGGATCCTTTGGCCCCGGTGCTGGCCGGCGTGTCGTACCTGCTCAAGCCCGCTGGCCGCTTTGTCGCCGTGATGCTGCACCCGGCCTTCCGCTGCCCCGGCCAAACCCATTGGGGCGAAGAAGGCGCCCCGACCGGCGCGCGCCATTTCCGCAAGCCCGGCCAGCAGACCGCCGTGCTGGCCTCCGAAGCGCGCGCCAAGGAATGGGACAAGGCCAAGAAGGCCGGCGGCGCGGTCGAGGCCGCCGAATTCAAGATCTTCCGCAAGGTCGAGGGCTATCTGTCGCCGGTCCACAAGGCGGTGGTGATGAACCCGGCCCAGGCCGCCACCGGCGCCAAGGAGATTTCCACCCTCACCTGGCACCGGCCGCTGCAAACCTATGTGGCGGCCTTCGCCAAGGCCGGTTTGCTGATCGACGCGATGGAAGAATGGGCCAGCCTGCGCCAAAGCGAAGCCGGCCCGCGCTCGCGCGAAGAGGACCGCATCCGCCGCGAGATTCCGATGTTCCTGGCGATCCGCGGGGTGAAGAAATAAGAACCGGGAGGGCGGTCGTCAGTCTGCCAATCAAAATCGCGGCTCAATGCCGCGATTTTCAATTCGGGATATTCGGGATATGTGGCTGCATGGCTCAAACCCCAAGCGGCTGCGGGCATCGAGCCCGCAGCCGCTTTATGGCAGACTGACGACCGCCTTCCCAGTGACGGGCCGTCGCGTCCGCGTTTGCCGGCACCCACACGGCTCCGCGCGCCCTAGAGCTTGCGCCAGGCCACCGGCGACATCTTGTGGCGCCGCGCAAAGCAGGTGGCGAAATATTGGCTGGATGAAAAACCGCAATCCAGGGCGATGTCAAGGATGGAGCGCTCCGGGTTCTGGCGCAGCAGGGTCGCGGCGTGCTCAAGCCGGTGCGAGAGGATGCGGTGGGCCGGCGTTTCGCCGCACAGGTGCTTGGTCAGGGTGGTGAAGGTGGTGACGGAGAGGCCGCAGGCTTTGGCCATGGCCCCCACCGCCGGTTTGTCCTCCCAGTGCGGCGGCGAGCGGTCCCAATCCTCCCAGAACAGGCGGACCGTTTTCTCATTGCGCGAGTCCATGCTGGCCACCTCCTGCTGGTCGGGCTCGGACCGCAGCAGGCGCAGCAGCGCCAGCAGCAGCGCGTTGATGTGGATGGCCAGCGACGAGATCTCGTTCGCCTTGCCGGCTTCGTGCGTCTTGACCGCCTTGGCGATGTGGGCGAAGGCCTCGCGCAAGTCCGGCGTGGTGGGCATGACCGGGCTTGGCCGCTGCCGCCAGCGCCAGGTCAGTTCCTCGCGGTCTTGCGGCGTCAGGATGATCCAGTCCGGCCAGGACCATTTTTGGTTGGGGCGGGCGGCCTTGACATCCAGGTTGAGCCAGTGGCAGGTGCCGCGCACATGGTGGGTGACATAGGACTCCCACGGCAAGGTCAGGATCAGCGCATGGTGGAACAGGGCATGGCGTTGGCCCTTGATGGGTTCAAGTTCCATGCCTTCGCCATGTTCGTAGAGGCTGATTTGGAGTTCCGGATTGCGGTAGTGCGTGTTGTTGGGTCCGTGCTGGGGGGTCCGGGTTTCCCAATAGCCCATGGTGGTGATGCCGGGCAGTTCATCCGGCGCCAGGGCCAAGCCGGGGTTGGGGGGGTGCCCCAGCCAATGAAAGATCACCTCGCGCTGGGCGTGCGCGGTTTGTTGCAGGGAAAAATCCTGGCGTGTCGGGGAGGCGGCCATGAAAGGATCCGGAAGGGGGACGGCGGATGATAGGCGGACTTGGCGTGAATTCAAGGGGGAGGACCCGCCAGGGCTGGGTTCGATGCAGGGCTGGCGGGTGAAGGATGGGTGCCACGGACAGCGCAGCCGCGGCGGCGGAGTCGTCCGTGCGGTGGGCGCGGGTTGTTCCAGTTTCACGGACGACTCCGCTTCGCTGCGCTGTCCGTGGCACCCTCCCAGGGCTGGCAGGTGATGGAGCGCGGGTGTCCCGCCAGCCCTGGTCCTGTTTCAGGGTTGGCGCCAAAAAGTAGACGCGGCGGCT
>CAZVNU010000264.1:0-3651 GCA_964628335.1 uncultured Phycisphaeraceae bacterium | reverse complement strand
CGCTGTTGACCCGCCAACCCTGGGCAACCCGCAAGGAGGCGTGATGCGCGGGGGCCGGGCCATCTAACATACCCCCATGCTGATGGATTCTTTCCAGCGCCGTGTCGGCTATTTGCGCCTCTCGCTCACCGAGGGCTGCCAGATGCGCTGCATCTATTGCCGGCCGGAAACCCATGCGGGCAAGCCGGGCGCGATGAAGGTGGCGGAAATCGCCGCGTTGGTGGGGCATTTGGCGCGCCATCACAGCTTGCAAAAAGTGCGGCTGACCGGCGGCGATCCGTCGATGCGGCCGGACTTGATTGAGGTGGTGGGCGCCGTGGCGCGAACGCCGGGGGTGACCGAAGTGACCATGACCACCAACGCGCTGACATTGGCGCGCGATGCGGTGGCGCTCAAGGCGGCCGGATTGCATCGGGTGAACATCAGCTTGGATTCTTTGGACTCCGAGCGCTTTGCCGCTTTGACCGGTTTGCGCCAGTTGGGCCGGGTGCTGGATGGCATTGACGCCGCCATTGCGGCCGGGCTCAAACCCAAATTGAATTGCGTGGTGGTCAACCGTTTCAATGACGAAGAATTGCCCGACTTGGCGGAGTTTGCGGCGAAAAAGAACATCGCCATCCGCTACATCGAATTGATGCCGATGGGGCCGCTGGCCGACCGCTGGGCCGACCGTTATGTGCCGGAGGCGCAAATGAAAGCTCGTTTGCGCCCGCGTTTGACGGGTTGGTTGCTCTTGGAGCAAGGCGCTTCGGCGGCCCGTGGCTACCAGTGCCGCACCGTGGAAGGCTTGCCGGTGGAGGTGGGCTTCATCACGCCGATGAGCTGCAATTTCTGCGCGGCCTGCAACCGCTTGCGGGTGGGCTCCGACGGCGGCTTCTTTCCCTGTCTGATGGATGCGCCGGCCGGCAACTTGATGGCGGCGCTGCGCCCGCAGTTTGACGGCGAAAAGTTGGATAACCTGCTGGCCTCCGGTTATGCTCAGAAAAAAGATGTGCATCCGCACAACGGTTTTGTCACCATGACTTCAATTGGAGGTTGACCCGATGTCCCAAGAACTCCCCAATTCCTTCAAAAAATTCACCGCCCGCTTTCCCCAACTGGCGGAGGCCCACCAGTCGATGGGGCAGGCCGCCGCCATCGGCCCTTTGAGCGCGCGTGAATTGTCCCTGGTCAAAATCGCCCTGTGCGTGGGGGCGGGCAAGGAGTCCGCCTTGCGCAGCCACATCCGCCGCGCGATGGCCGGCGATGACGGCATGAGCATGGCCGACATCGAGCATGCCATCGTGCAGGCCATGACCACTTTGGGCTTCCCGCAGACGGTGCAGGCCTGGAGTTGGGCGCAAATCCAGTTCGAGCGCGATCGGTTGGACAAAGAGGGTGCGTGAAATGAGAAATGGATGGGTTTCGTGGAGGCCCGCGCATGAAATTGATTCGTATGCTATCATTTTTGCTCGCAAATCTCATCAAAAAACAGGCTTGTTGATAGGTAACAAATGAAAAAAGAAATCCTTATGTGCGCGGCGGGGTTGCTGGCCTGCTTGGCGTGGACGGGCACGGTATCGGCTGCCGAGATCACCGGAGAGACGATTTTCGCCAAAGAAAGCCTGCGGGGGGTCAAGGTGGAGCAGGCCTTGGCCGCTGCGGATGCGGCCGCCGAGGCGGACTTCAAACAGGCCAAAATCAGGTATTTGCGGGCGCAACTCAAAGCGCGCACGCGGGCGATGGCGAGTCTGGTGGCGGAAGAAGCGGTCGCCAAGCATGACAATGACGCCGCAGGCTTGGCCGTACTGGCGGAAAAAAAGCAAAAAATGACGGGACAGGTGGCCGCTGCCCGCCAAGCCCTGGAAGCGGAAGTGGGAGCCCCTGAGGAGGAAGAAAGCACTCCGGCGGTGAAACCCTCCAGCGCGCCGGTCAAGGTGGGGGCTTCGCCCAGTGGGGCGTCCGTGCAGCCGGCAACCGGGGCGGCAGAGCCAGTCAATGTTTCCACCCAGGGTCCGCAGGAGCCCCCGCAGGAGCCCCCGGCAGTTGTCATCGCACCGGAAGATGTGCCCAAATTGATGCTGGGCAAGTGGAAACTCATGGAAAATGGCAAGCTGTGCGGCTACTACCTGCTGGCCAGCAGCGGCCAGCAGCGTACCTACAAGGCTTTCAGGGCCAATGGCAGCCCCAACCTCACGGCGGGTGGCACTTGGCGGGTGTCCAACACTGGAGAAGTAACCCTGATGGGCGACATGGATGAAGGTCGCGACACTCTGCGCATCCTGCTGACCGACGGGCAGCAGGGGGCGGGCGCCCACTGGGTGCGGGCAAATGAAGGCACGCCTTACCGCCAAGGCGGCAAGGTCGAATGGTTGCGCGAAAGCAAGTGAGCAGGTTGGCGGGTCACGGGCGTAATCCCTTTGAAAAGGAACCCCGACCGTCAGGGAGGGGACGAGCACCCGCTGAAATAGCGTGCCAGCGTCCCCTCCCTGACGGTCGGGGTTCCTTGACCCGCCAACCCTGGCAAGTGAGTGAGGGGCGCGCCCTGATGCCGGATGCTGCCTACAATTCCCGCTTCATGCCCAGACTTTCTCCGCTTATCGTTTGCCGTTCCCTGCCCCTTGCGTTTTGCGCCGTGGTATTTGCCGGCTGCGAAGGGCCGGCCATCATTGACGGCATGCTGGAGATGGAGGACACGCCGTCGGCCAAGGAGGCGGTGACTTCGCTGATCACGGAACACAATCCGGACACCCGGCGCAAAGCGGTGGGTTTTTTGAGCGACGAGGATTTTGGTGGCGAGCCGGTGTATCGCAAAATTTACATTGAATACGGCCTCAAGGATGCCGATGCCGGTGTGCGCCAAGCGGCAGTGCGCGCTCTTGGCGACCACGGCGGCGCAGACGATGCTGCGGCTTTGCTGCCGTTGTTTGCCGACAAGGATGCCAGCGTGCGGTTGGCGGTGGCCGATGCCCTGCGCAAGTTGCGCCTGCCGGCCGGCAGCGACAATTGGACCCAGGCCGAGCGCGGTCTGATCAAACTGCTGGGCGATGAGCAGGTGGATGTGCGCTCGATGGCGGCGGACGCCCTTGGCCAATACACCGATGAACTGGCGGTGCGCGCCTTGATGGAGGCACTGGAAGACCCCTCTTTTTCGGTGGCGTGGTATGCCCGCCGCTCGCTGGTGGCCATTGGCGGGCCAGAGGCCAAGATTCAAGACCCCTATGACCCGCGCCAGTGGGATGCCTGGTTGGCAAGCGCCAAACTGGATCCCGGGCTGCTCGGGTATGTGTGGGAGCCTTATTACCGCCGGCCGTGGAAGGTGCAATGGGGCTGGCAGCCGCAGACCTGGCTGTACACGCCGCCGGCGCTGGAGGCACCGCGCGCCAAGGCCATTCGTGAAGAATCCTCGCTGGCCTCCAAGGAAAGAACGGCAGGCCAGGTGCGCAAGGATGTGGTTCAGCTGGAAAGCCGGTGAGTTGCGGATGAAGTCGGCATCGGGCTGGTCGAATGAGAAACGGCAGCGGGGGGAGGCAACAGGGTTGGCGGGTCAGTGTGGCACAGGCGCCCCGCCCGTGTGTTGAATGCGGTGCGCTTCGCGGCGCGATGAGGAACGGAGTTTGGCCGGCTTGCGCCAAAAAGTAGACGCGGCGGCTCGCCGCGTCCGCTCCAACC
>CAZVNU010000263.1:0-3680 GCA_964628335.1 uncultured Phycisphaeraceae bacterium | reverse complement strand
CGACCTTGAAATCACCGCGCTGTCCATCCACCAATACGCCTTCGTCGCCGACAAATACGCGTTGACCTCCTGCGGCGCCTCGATGGGCGATGGCTACGGCCCGATGGTGGTGTGCAAAGCCGGCCGCAAATTCGCGCCGCAGTTCTTGAAGGGCAAGAAAGTCGCCATCCCGGGCCTGCGCACCACGGCTTGGCTGGCCTTCCAACTCTGGCTGCAGGAATTCGACATGAGCGCCGACGACATCGTGGCCGAGACCGTGATGTTCGACCAGATTCCCGCCAAAGTCGCTTCCGGCGAATATGCGGCCGGCGTCATCATCCATGAAGGCCAGCTCACCTTCGCCAACGACGGCTTGGCTCTGATGGAAGATTTGGGCGCCTGGTGGAAAGAAGTCCACCACCTGCCGCTGCCCTTGGGCGGCAACGCCATCCGCCGCGACCTGGGCCGTGATGAATCCAAAAAAATCTGCGGCATTTTGCTCAATTCCATCCGCCACGCCCTCGAACACCGCGATCAGGCGCTGGCCTTTGCCGGCCTGTGGGGCCGCGGACTGGATTCCAAACTGGCCGACAAGTTCGTCGGCATGTATGTGAACGACTGGACCCTGGACTTTGGCGACCTGGGCGAACGCGCCGTGGCCAAGTTGCTGGCCGAAGGCGTCAAAGCCGGTTTGATTCCGGATCATGGCAAGGTTGATTTTGTCAGGCCTTCTTGAAAACAAGCAAAAGGCGCGCCCGAGCCAGGGCTGGCGGGTCAAGGAACCCCGACCGTCAGGGAGGGGACGCTGGCACGCTATTTCAGCGGTTGCGCGTCCCCTCCCTGACGGTCGGGGTTCCTTTTCAAAGGGATGACGCGCGTGACCCGCCAGCCCTGCGCCCGAACCCCTTGAAAACAGCCCCTGCTGGCGGACTTGGATCCGCCAGCAGGGGCTGTTTTCAAGGGGTTATCCCCACGACCCGCCATTGCCATTGCTACCATTAGTTTTTTTAATCTGCTTGACGGACTGATTTACTCCAACTTATACTTTCCGCCCCCATGGACACCCTTCGCCTCTACGCCGATATTGCACGCCTGCGCAGTCTTTCACAGGCTGCGGTGCGCCATGGCATCACCCAATCCGCCGCCTCGCAGCGCATGGCGCATTTGGAAAAAGATTTGGGCTTCGCGCTGTTGGATCGCTCGATGCGGCCCCTGGGGCTGACCCCGGGCGGCCGGGCGTATTTGGCCGGCGTGCAAGAAGCCTTGGCCGCCCTGGACAACGCCGAAGCGCAGGCCAAAACCCTGGTCAATGAACGCGGTTCAGCCGCCGAACCCCGTCCCTTGCGTCTGCAGGTGCGCGGCGAGGTGCAGGTGGCGGCCATTTACTCGGCCGGCATGGAACTGCTCTCCGACCTGATCGAAGCCTTTGAAAAGACCCATCCCGGCGTGACCATCACCGTGGACTACCAAAAGCCCGACGCCACCCACCGCGCCGTGATCGAAGGCCGTGCCGATTTCGGCATCGTCTCCTACCCCGAGCGCTCGCCGGCCCTGCGCATCGTGCCCTTGCGCGAAGAGCCGATGGGCTTGGTGTCGCCGCCGCAGCCGGCCTCCACCGCCCACGCCCTGGCGATGGGCGCCGCCGGCGGCGTGCGCGCCGCCGATTTGGTGGATGTCGCCATGCTCGGCTTCGACCTCACCCTGCCCATCGGCCGGCGCATCGAGCGCCACTTGAAACAACACGGCTGCGACGACCCGTTGATCGAGCACCGTTTCGACAACATCGACTCGGTCAAATCCGCCATCTTCGCCACCGGCCTGCCCGCCATCCTGCCCCTGCGCACGGTGGCACGGGAAGTGACCCAAGGCGCCCTGCGCGCCGTGCCTTTGATCCCCCAACTGGTGCGCCCGATCGCCGTCATCACCCCCAAAGACACCTCGCTAATGTCGCCGGCGGCCAAGGCGGTGTCGGAGGAGTTGCTCAAGGCGGTGCCGGAAGGGGTGGTGAAGTCGGCGGCGTAGGATGGAGGGTCGGCTTCAGCCGACCAAGAACCGCCCTTCAAAACCAAAATCATGGTCGGCTAAAGCCGACCCTCCTTTAGAACCTCCTATGTCCATCAAAACCCACTACCTCCACCCCGGCCGCGTCATCGCGTTGGAATTCATGGAGCCTTACGGCCTGACCATGTACCGCCTTGCCAAATTGCTGGAAGTCCCCGAAACCCGCGTCAACCGCCTGATTCGCGGCGACACCAGCATCACGCCCGACACCGCCAAGCGCCTGTCCCGGCTGTTTGGGATGGAGGAGCAGTATTGGATGAATCTGCAAAGCCATTACGACCTGGCCACGGCGGATGTGTCGGAGAAGCAGCTCAAGGCGGTGGAAGCGCACCGGAGTGAGTTGCAGTTGGCGGCGTGAGGATGGGGCGGGCCTTGGTGGCCCAACGGGCCAACCTACCTTAGCCCAGCCCGCAGGGCTGGGTGAAAGGCGGGGAACCTGGGCGGCCTGAAGGGCCGCGCTAGGTACGGCCGGGAGCGGATAGCGCGGCCCTTCAGGCCGCATTCGGCGGACGACGCCGACCCAGGCCGTTGGCCTGGGCTAAGGAAGAAGCGGCCCGTTGGGCCTCAAGACACAGAACCGAAACACATGCCGCCCGGATGGGCGGAGGAAAGAAAGACGAACCATGAACCACACCACGACGCAACTGACCTTCACGAGCCCCGAGCGCAAGCTCGGGGTGGCTTTGGCATTGGTGGCAGGGGTGATGGGAACGGGCGGATGCGAGAAGAAAGTTGCGCCTACCGATTCTACCCCGCAACTTGAAATCCTCTCTTGCAACGCCTACGACTTTGACTCCGCAAAGGTATTTGCCTACACCTTCCACCCAAAGAACCTCAAGCAAGTGCAATTCAAACTGTCCTTTGTTGAATCTGGGGTCGAGCGACTCATCGGAAGCTGGACGGTTGAACCGAACCAAGAAACAGCGCAAATTCAATTGGCTGTTTTTCAGCAGGAAGACAAAACGGAAGTTGCTTGCCATGCCATAGGCGCAAGTACATCCAGCAGCGCCTCTCCCTTCACCCTGCCCGCCAACCTGAAAGGCGGAGCGTCTGGATTCACAGGTCATAGCGGCGCCATCGCCACATCCAGCGCTTCGACAAAAGAAGGCATCCTGCAATTGCAAGAGCGAAACATTTTCTGGGGGACGGTCTCTTTCCCAAAAGGGAAAACCCCCGCCAGCTTCACCGCGTCTTATATGGGAAATTTGTGGGCCAACCTGATTCAAACCTCCAAAACACAAAACGACTCACGCCTTGTCCTGACTGCTGAAATCCCGCCCGAAGCTGCGCCACCCACCACTCCCAAAAACTAAATAGCCCCGCTCCCCCTCTCCCAAAAACCATCCACCGCCCACAGGCTAAAGCCTGTGCTACCCAAAAACTCAATATGCCCACCCTCATCCCCCTCACCCTCTCCGGCCAACCCCTCCTCCACCTCCCCGAGGCGCAGGGCTTGTACGACCCGAAGCATGAAAAAGACTCCTGCGGCGTGGGCTTCATCGCCCACATCAAGGGAGAGCGGAGCCACCGCATCGTCCGCGACGCCGACGAAGCGCTGATCGCGATGGACCACCGCGGCGGCTGCGGCTGCGATATTCTCAGCGGCGACGGCGCGGGCATTCTGACCGCGATCCCCGACG
>CAZVNU010000262.1:0-3685 GCA_964628335.1 uncultured Phycisphaeraceae bacterium | reverse complement strand
GTGATTTCGACGGTCAGCAGGTAATTCTGTCGGGTTTGCGCATCCACCGGTGTCAGGGTGCAGCGCGGGCGGTGGCGCAAGTCCTGCAGGTTGGCGCGGGTTTCCCACTCGGACAGATTGGGGCGGTTGCCCTTCCACCATTCGGCCGATGTGGGGATGCCTTCCGGCAAGGCGGAAACCACCCCCATGCGGGCGTCAAACCGCTCAATCACAAAACCGCGATCGCGCAAGGCGCCGGCGGCGGCTTGCATGGCCGCGTCGTAGTGCGCCGCCGGCAGGCCAAGGGTGGTGGGTGGGTGGGCGGAAGGCATGGCCTGGCAGGCGGCCAACAGGCAGGCGGGAAAAATGGCGAAAGCGAAAAGGAGGCGCATGCGGGTAATGTAGCGGCGCGGTCTTGCCGCCGTCCTTAAAGTTCCACCTGCGAGCCCAGTTCGACCACGCGGTTGGGGGGCAACTGGAAAAAGTCGCTCGATGAACGGGCGTTTTTCCCCATCCAGTTGAACAGGTCCATGCGGAAGTTGTGCAAAGGCGAGCGTCCCGGCTCGGGGATGATGCGTTCGCGGCCGAGGAAATAGGTGGCCTGCGCCTCTTTGATGACCAGCCCGTGGGTGGCGCATTGGGCCAGCACCGCCGGGATGTCCGGGGTTTCGGAGAAGCCGTAGCGCACCAGCACGCGGTGGGCGTTGGGGCGGATTTCTTCGATGCTCATGCGATCGGTGTCATTGACCGTCGGCACATCCTCGGCCAGCACGGTGACGAACACCAGCCGCTCGTGCAGCACTTTGTTGTGTTTGAGGTTGTGCAGCAGGCAGCCCGGGGTGCCGTTGGCGTTGCCGGTCAGGAAGATGGCCGTGCCCGGCACGGTGGCGGGCGGGTTGCGGGCCAAGGAGTCGAGGAGTTTGTCGAGGGGAAACTTGTCCTCGCGCATTTTTTCGCGCAGCAGGGTGCGGCCGGACTTCCAAGTGAGCAGGAAGAACAGGATGACGCCGCCCACGGCCAGGGGGAACCAGCCGCCGTGCGGGAATTTGAAGCCATTTGAAACCAGGAAGCCCCCTTCGATGGCCAGCAGTGGCAGGGTGAGCGAAGCCGCCTGCCAGAACTTCCAATGCCAGATGCGGCGGGCCACGATGTGCAACAGGATCGTCGTCACCAGCATGGTGACATTGCAGGCCATGCCGTAGGCCGCGGCCAGATGGCCGGATGTCTTGAAGCCGATGATCAGCATGATGACGCTGCCAAGCAGCATCCAGTTGACGAAGGGGATGTAGATTTGGCCGATTTCCTTGGAGGATGTTTGCACCACCCGCATCGGCGGGCAATATCCAAGTTGAATGGCTTGGCGGGTCATGGAGAAGGCACCGGTGATCAGGGCCTGGCTGGCGATGATGGCGGCGCAGGTGGCCAGGCCGACCAAGGGGTAGATCGCCCATTGGGGGGCCAGCATGTAGAAGGGGTTTTTGATGGCTTCCGGATTTTCCAGGACCAAGGCGCCTTGGCCGTAGTAGTTGATCAGCAGGGCCGGCAGCACGAAGGCAAACCAGGCGATGCGGATGGGGCGGCGCCCGAAATGGCCCATGTCGGCGTACAGGGCTTCGCCGCCGGTGGTGACCAGGAATACCGAGCCCAGCACGATCAGTCCGAGCATCTGGTTGTCGGCCAGGAACAGCAGGCCGTAGTGGGGCGAAAGCGCCTTGAGGATTTCAGGGTTGTGGATGATGCTGGGCAGGCCCAGGGCGACCATGGCCAGAAACCACAGGCCGGTGATCGGGCCAAACACCACGCCGATGCCGGCCGTGCCCCAGCGCTGGGCCACGAACAGCATCACGATCAGGCCGATGGCGATGTGCTGGATGTAGGGGTCGAACCTGTCGGTGGCGATGTGCAGGCCTTCCACGGCGGACAGCACCGAAATGGCCGGCGTGATCATGCCGTCGCCATACAGCAGGGCCGCGCCAAACAGGCCGCACAGCAGCAGGACGCCCATGCTTTTGCCGCGCGGGCGGTTGGGGCCAAGCAGCGAGAGAGCCACCAAGGCCATGATGCCGCCTTCGCCGCGGTTGTCGGCCCGCAGCACGAAGGCCAGATATTTGAGGGTCACCACCAGCAACAGGGACCAAGTGATCAGCGACAAGACCCCCAGCACATTGTCATGGCTGGCCGCCAGGTGGTGTTCCGGGTTGAAACATTCCTTCATGGCGTACAGCGGGCTGGTGCCGATGTCGCCGTACACCACGCCCAAAGCGCCGATGGTCAAGGCCGCCAGATACTGGCCGGTGGGGTTGCGGGGTGCGCCGTGTCGGGGATGGGCCGGAGCCGGTGATGCGGCAGGTGAAGCGGGGGCGGACGCGGCGGACGAACTTGAAGGCGCTTCCATGGGGGTGATGGTCGTAACTTCCATCTTGGCCTTGGCGAAGGCCGGATACGGGAGGAAGCATTCGGGCGAAGCCCCGCATGCGGGGTGAAGGGGGCAAGATTAGCGGGGGGGAAGCGGCGGGGCAAATGGGGGATGGATGGGTGGTGTTAGGTTATTGTCAAAACCGCAGTCATGCGATATCTGGGCCGCGAAGCGGTCCTTGTCCTTGGCCAGGGGTAAAACCCCTGGAAAAAAGAACGCAAATACAACCCACTCCGAAGGAGTGGAGCGTGCAAGGAGGAGGATGCTCCACTCCTTCGGAGTGGGTGAAGGATGGGGATTCAATCCAGGGGTTTCACCCCTGGCCAGGAACAATCACCGCTTCGCGGTGAAAGCCGATGCGCCAAGCGCGCAAAGCCAGCAGCAACACCACCGGGAACAACGGCAGGGGCAAGGCCTGCGGCACGAAAAAGTAAGCCAAGGCGGCGCAAGTTGCGCCGATGGCCGCGGTCCGCGCATAGAGGCGGGTGGATTTTCCGTGGGCGGAAAACAACAGGAAGAAGGCGAACACCAGATGCGTGGGCCAGCACCAGATCAGGTTCCAGTTGAAGGCGCCCAGTTCGGGGTGGTGGCTCCAGAAGCCCAGGAAAGACATCAAACAGCCGATCAAGCCGATTTTGGCGAAGAGCAGGGCGTCGAGGTAGGCGCGGCGGGGGAGAGGCTTTTTCTTTTTGTGGCGCAGGAGGGTGGGGATGGAGAGGAAGAGGACGATGGCCAAGGAGCCAAGGAAAAGAAAAAAGGTGAATGCCTTGGCAAAAACATGGACTTCAAACAGAGATTCTTGGGTTAACGCCTCCTCTTTTGGAGGATTGATGATCCAATGGCGCCCGGATGCACTGGGACGGTTGAGGGAGTCATGCAGAATGTTGGGGAGAAAAACCTTGGCGGGGCGTTCCGCATGCTTGCCCATGAGCAGGTTGGCTCCAGTTTCCACGAACGGATGGGCATCCATGTAGGCATCCGTAAAGCGCCGGTGACTCGCGGTCAAAGAAGTTGTGATTTCCCTCCCCGTTGCATGCTCAATCGCCTTCGCCACCCGCGTCGTGCAATTGTCATCCAAGAACCGGTACGCATATTCCGGATGGCGCAAATTGTCGATCAGGTAATCCTCCAACCTGACGATCTCTTGCGGCTGCAAATCCAGCGTCTGCTCAAACACCTGCATGGCATCCTGCTCACGACCACTTAACACCAGTTCTGGCATTGTGCCAGATAGCAATTTTTCCCAGAAACGTCTGCGGGAAGTGCCATCTGTCACAGACTGTTTGACGC
>CAZVNU010000261.1:0-3713 GCA_964628335.1 uncultured Phycisphaeraceae bacterium | reverse complement strand
GGGTGTCCCCACCCGCGCTCCAACAAGCCCGTGCGCTGTTGACCCGCCAGCCCTGGATGAACACCGCACCCGGCCCGGGCCTGGCCTTGGGGTGGGATATAATGGGCGACCCTATTTTCTACCCATGACTTTACCCACCCATCCCGCCACTGCCCTGCCCCATGGCCCCGGCTTCCGCTTCGTCTCCCGCGTCACGCGGCTGGAGGCGGGCGTATCCGGCGCCGGGGTGTGGGAACTCTCCGGCCAAGAAGTTTTTTTTGCCGACCACTTCCCCGGCCGGCCGATCGTGCCGGGCGTCTTGATGGGCGAAGCCTTGGCGCAATTGTCCGGCATCATTGCCTTTGCCGACACGCCGGGCAAACAGGCCGGCATCGCGGCCCTGGACTTGCGCTTTGTGCGGCCGGTGTTGCCGCCGGCCACCATTGAAATGACCACCACCGTCATCAATCGCATGGGGCCGCTGACGCAGTTCGCGGTCAAGGCGCAAGTGGACGGGAAAACGGTGGTCAAGGGTGAACTTTCACTGGTGGAGGCGGTATGACACCAGACAATGCCACGGGTGCCACGGACAGCGCAGTCGTCCGTGAATTGGCATGTACGAGACCCCATGCACGGGCGACTTCGCCGCTGCGGCTCCGCTGTCCGTGGCACCCCGCCATCGCCGCCTTGCTGCTCACTTGCGCCGCCCACGCCGCCGACGCCACGCCGCGCGAAGACGCTCAACGCTGGGCGCAGCTTCAGGCGGTGATCGCCAAGCTGCCCAAGATCACCTCCCTGCGCGCCAACTTCAAGCAAGAGCGCGAGAGCGCGCTGCTGGCCGAGCCCGCGGTTTCGACCGGCGTGTTCGCCGCCAAAGGCGTGCAATCCAAATGGTCCACCGGCGGCGACAACCCCAGCGTGATGGCGGTGGACGCCGGCGATGGCAAACAGCGCCCCGGCTCGATGCGGGTGTGGTACCCGGCGCAAAAGACCCTGGAGATTTATCCGCTGGATGCGCGCTTTGCCGCCGCCATGGCCGGGCCATCGCCGGATTTGGGCCTGCTCCAGGAACACTTCACGCTCACCGCCCTGACCCCTGATGCAAAAGCCGGCACCCTGACGCTGGAGATGGCGCCGCTGACCGGCTGGCTCAAAGCCCATGTCGCCAAAGTCGTGGCGGTGATGGACGCCCAAACCGGTTGCCTGAAAAGCCTCTCCACGCTGGACGCCAACGACGAGGCCACCACCGCCACCTTCAGCGCCGTGGAAGTGAACCCCGAAGTGAAGGACGCTGAATTGCGCCTTGAAACACCCCAAGACACCCAAGTGGTCTACCCGGCCGGCAAGCCCAAGGAACCGGAAACGAAGTGAAAAAAGCCCTCGCTGATTTCTGGCTCGCCCTGTTTTTCCTGATGGCCGATCTCAACGGCGCCATTCCGCGCAAGGCGCGCGGCTTCTTCATGTGGTGGGCCTGGCGGGCCAGCGCCCACATGCGGCGCATGACCCGCGAGGTCAACGGCCCCAAGGTGCTGGGCCCGGACGCCGGACCGGCCGAACTCACCCGCTACGGCAAGGGCGTGGTGCGCGGGTTCTACGATGTAATCTGCGACATGGCCATCGCCCGCAAAAAAACCGTGGCCGACATCATGGCCGAAGTGCACGCGCATTGCGGCGACGAGAAATGGTTCGCCGCCCGCGCCCACCGCAAGGGCGCCATCGTGGTGACGGCCCACTTCGGCTCCTTCGAGGTCGGCATGGCCGGCGTCAGGGCCCGCGAACCCAAGGTGCATGTGCTGTTCGCCCGCGACGAATCGGGCATCTTCGACCGCCTGCGCCAGAAATTCCACCGCAAAATCGGCGTCAACGAGGTGTATGTCGAAGACGGCGTGGCCGCCTGGGCGCAATTGCGCGACGCTTTGGAAAAAGACGAAGTGGTGGTGCTCCAGGGCGACCGCGTGATGCCGGGGCACAAGGGCCGGGTGCGGCCTTTTTTGCACGGCCATCTTGAAATGCCGGAAGGGCCGATTAAATTAGCCATGCTTTCCGGCGCGCCCCTGGTGCCGGCCGTCTCCTTCCGCCAAGCCGACGGCAAGGTCGCGATCGACATCGGCGACACCCTGTGGCTCGACCCGGAAACGCCCGACCGCCGCCGGGAAACCGACCGCGTGCTGGATGCCTTCGCCGCTTTCTTCGGCCAAGCCATCGCCAAGGCCCCCGCCCAATGGCATGTGCTGCACGACGCCTTCACTTCTTGAATCCTTCCATGTCCACTTCCCCCATCATCCTCTCCGGAGCCGGCGTGGTCAGCCCCTTGGGCGCGTCGCTGGCGGAAACCTGGGCCGCCGTCCAGGCCGATGGCATCGGCCTTGGCCCCTACCACGCCATGGAGCAGGCCGCCGCGGCCAGTTCCGCCGGCCTGCACGGCGGCGAAGCCCGCGCCTTGGACGGCACCCCCCCCACCCTGCGCGCGGCCGAAGGCTTGCGCCGGGCCGTGCACCAAGCGCTCGCCGCCGCACGCTTGACGCCCGAAGCCATGCGCCCCTTGCGCCTCTCGGTGGTGCTGGGCACCAGCCTGCACGGCATGCCGGCGGCCGGTGCCTACCTGCGCGACGACAACCTGGATCACCTGCTGCACTTCACCGGCGGCGGCGTGCTCAAGGACGCGCTCCAAGGCTTGCCCATCACCGGTGAGCGCATCACCACCTGCTCGGCGTGCTCCTCGGGCCTTGGCGCCTTGGCCCACGCCAAAGCCCTGCTCGACAGCGGCGCAGCCGATGTGGTGCTGTGCGGCGGCTACGACCCGGTGTGCGACTATGCGGTGGCCGGCTTCCATTCCCTGCGCGTGGTGGCGATGGATACCGTGCGCCCCTTCGCCGCCCGCCGCCAAGGCATGCAGGTGGCCGAGGGTTATGCGGTGATGGTCCTCGAACGCGCCGGACAAGCGCGCCTTCGCGGGGCGACCGTGCTGGCGGAAATCGCCGGGATGGGCGAAAGCGCCGACGCCCACCACCTGACCCAGCCCAAGCTCGACGGTTCCGGCGCGGCGCAGGCCATGGCCGACGCCATGGCGCGCGCCGGTTTGGTGCCCACGGATATCGGGCTGGCCATCGCCCACGCCACCGGCACCCGCGACAACGATGCGGCCGAAGGGGCGGCGATGGGCTTGGCCCTCGGCCCGACACAGGCGCACATTCCCGTGGCCGGTTTGAAAAGCCGCTTGGGCCATACCTTGGGCGCCGCCGGTGCGATCGAGGCCCTGATCGGCACCTGCGCCCTGCATGACCAAATCCTGCCCACCACCGCCTCGGTCGAAGCCGGCGAGGAATGCGTGGCGGGCGTGCAGGTGCTGACCGGCCCGGCACGGCCGCCGGCCCAACCCTTGCACGCCGTGCTGTCGTCTTCGCTGGGCTTTGGCGGAGCGAACACCAGTTTGGTGATGAAGGCGTTCAACGCGCCCCGAGCGCAAGCCCGGGGAGAAATTCCCCCTGCGCTTGCGCTCGGGGCGCGTGATGGAGATCGGACGCGCGAAGTCTTCATCACCGGCATCGGCAGCGTGCTGCCCGGCCATGCCGATCCCGGCGCGCCGGATCTGTTCAACGGCGACATCTGCGCCGGCCAGATCGCGCCGGAAGCCTATGTCCATCTGATCAACGCCCGCAAAACCCGCCGCCTGAGCCCCTATGTGCGCCTGTGCCTGGCCGCCACCCCCGCGTCTTGCAACGCGGCCTGGGTGG
>CAZVNU010000260.1:0-3723 GCA_964628335.1 uncultured Phycisphaeraceae bacterium | reverse complement strand
GGGGTTCCTTTTCAAAGGGATGACGCGCGTGACCCGCCAGCCCCTATCACCCGCCAGCCCTGCCGTGGGAGTGTGGAAAAGCGGATAACATAGTTGAACTCCTTCCGATGCAATCCCCCCACCAAGGTCCGGCCGAAACCAGGTCTGCAGACGGCGCATGCCGCGTTCCTCCAAGCCTGTAATCCCCCCTGCCTTCGCGCGTCCCTGATCCACCATGAAAACCTTCGCCGTCTTCGCCCTTCTCCCGCTGGCCCTGGCCGCCTGCACCGCCAGCCAGCCCCTGTCCACCACGCCGGCGCCGGCGCCCTTCGGGCCGCTGCCCGGTCCGGCGCACATGCGCTGGCACAAGGCCGAGTACCTGATGTTCAACCACTTCGGGATGAAGACCTTCCATCCCAGCGGCGACCACATGGGCAGCGGCGACGAGGATCCCAAGTCCTTCAACGCCGCCTCCCTTGATCCGGCCCAATGGGTCGAAGCGGCCAAGGCCGGCGGCTTCAAGGGCATCGTGCTGACCACCAAGCACCACGACGGCTTCTGCAACTGGCGCACCGACACCACCGGGCACTCCGTCAAGAACGCGGCGTGGAAGAACGGGCAGGGCGATGTCGTCAAGGAACTGGCCGAAGCCTGCCGCAAGGGCGGCGTGTACTTCGGCCTGTATGTGTCGATCATCGACATGAATTTCAAAAAGCACCCGCCGGCCAACTACGCCAGCTACGGCGACTTCTACTTCGACCAGCTCAAGGAGCTCAGCACCCGCTACGGCCCGGTGGATGAATACTGGTTCGACGGCTTCAACGCCGCCAACCTCAAGATGGATTACCCGAAGATCGCCCGCATGATCGCGAAGGAACAGCCCGAGGCGGTGATCTACGACTCCGGCATGCTGGTCAAGTCCCTGCCCGACCGCTGCGTCGGCTGGCCGGGAAACCACGGCGGACTCAAGCCCGACCAGGAGTATGTGCGCAAGGTGGACGGCGTGGACCGCTGGTACCCCAACGAGCCCTCGCTCATTTTTCAGGGCAACTGGTTCCACACCGGCGCGCCCTGCGTCGGCGTCGCGCAGATGAAGAGCGGCTACCTCACCTCGACGGGCATCGGCGTCACCCCGCTCATGAACATCCCCACCAACAAGAACGGCCTGATCGACGCCGACACCATCGCCAAGCTCAAGGAGTTCAAGGCTTGGGTGGACGGCCTCCATGGCAATGACCTGGCCCGCACCCAAGGCGCCAAGGCCAGCGACGCCGGCCACCGCGGCGCCGACGCCAAGTACGCGGCCAGCCAGGCGGTGGACGGCGACTATGACACCTACTTCACCACCGACGACGGCCAGACCACCGCCACGATCGAGGTGGCCCTGCCCAAGGCGCAGAAGATCGGCGGCTTCATCCTGCAGGAATACATTCCACTGGGCCAGCGGGTGGACGGCTACACCCTCGAATGCCGGGTGGATGGCCAGTGGAAGCCGGTGTTCGCCGGCAAGAAGATCGGCTACAAACGCATCATCCTCGACGGCCACGCATCGGCCCCCGCGCTCGCTTTCAACGAGGGCAACATCGATGTGCTCAAGCTCAAGGATGCCCCCGCCCCCGGCGGCAAGCTGCAGTTGCCCGTGTGCGATGCCGTGCGCCTGAAGATCACCGCCGCCAAGGCCTGCCCGCTCATCAACACCTTCCAGGTCATCGGCGAAGCGGCAAAGTGAGCACGGGCAAGGCTGTCGAGATTCCCTGAAGCGGTTTTGGGGCGGGACCTTACGGGCCTGGACCCGACACAAAAAATTTTGCCTTCCTCCTTGTCCCGCCTATACTTTGGACGAGCGCGGGGCGGCCATCTGGCTGGCAGCCCCGCGCTTTTCCCTCGCCGCTTTCGTCAAGGACTTCACAGATGAACACCCAACCCTTGGCCGCACAGGACGAATACTTGCTTGACAAGATTCTGCTGGAAATCACCTCCCTGCGCTGGAAACAGGCGCTGGCGCTGTTTTCCGAAATGTCCACCCAGGATGCCGCCTCCATCCAGCTCAGACGGCTGGCCGTCAACATGACGCTGGCGCAAAAACACCGCGCCATCCTGTACAACCAACTGACCCTGTGCATCGAGCAGGGCAAACTCAACCTGCATTACAAGCCGGCGCTGGGCGGCCATGGCGAATGGGAAACCGTCGCCCACGAAACCGCCGCCGGTTCCGTGCTGGACCACCCGATGCAAAACCCCCTGGCCCAGGCCAAGCGGCGGAGCGCCGAGATGGATCCGGTGTTTGCCCGCGATGACGCCATTGCCCTCATCGGCATCCAGGATGGCTACCTCCTCTCGGCCCTGGCCAAGCGCAAACCAACATTCAACGATGGTCGCGCCACCCCCATTTTCGCCATCGAACCCGATGCCGAACGGGTGCTGGCCTGCTTCCAACTCCACGATTGGGGTGATGAGAACGGACCGCTTGGCCATCCCGCCTTTGAATGGATCGTGGGCAAAGACTGGTCGTTTGAACTCAAGAACCGCCTGCAGCAGGACCCCATGCTGCCGGTGCCCGTGCATGTGGTGGCCGATTCCAAGGCGGAAGAGCCCGTGCTCAACACCGTCTCGCGCGATGTCCTTGCCCGCCGCAAGGCCCATGCCGCCGAGCAATTCACCCAATTCAAGGGGCGCAAAGAACTCTGCAGCAAGCGCGCGGTGGCCAAGCTGCTGGTGGACAACCCCAAGCGCATGACCCATGCGCCCAGGGTGGCGATCATCGGCAACCGCTTCAGCCGCCTGAGCATGCAACTGGCGCCCGAAATCGCCCGCAGTCTGGCCGGCATCGGCTGGCGGGTGGCGGCCATCGTCGAGAACAACGAGCGCCAGCGCCTGACCCAGCAGGTCATCCAGGAACGGCTGGAGGCCTTTGACCCCAACCTGATCGTCTGCGTGCATCAGCCGCTGACCGACCTGCCCGAGACCCTGGAACCCAACACCCCGACCCTGCATTTCGGCGTGGTGCCCGACGAGGTCACCGGGCAGGAAGCCTCGGTGCGCGTCGCCCTGGCCGAACCGCTGGCGCCCGCCCACCTGCGGATAGGCGACCGCGCCATCGTTTCGCCGGGCATCATGGCGCAGATCACCCTGCCCGCCGCCCGCCGCAACAAAACGCCGCGTCTGGTCATGCTCGGCGATGCGCCAACAGCTCCCATCAAACTGCTGCGCCAAGCCATCGAAGCCTGCAAGGGCAGCACCAGCGCCCACCTGACCGAGCGGGTGGGCCATGCCCTGATGGAGCACTATGACAAGGGGCACTGCCTCTCCACTTTGGGGCAGATGGAAGCCCTGGTCGAACGCTGCGCCGGCAGCAACTGCTCGGAAACCGCCCGCCGCGAAGGGGTGGACAAACTCTGGTCCATCAACGAAGCCCTCTACACCCTGCACACCGCGCACTGGGCCGCCAAGGCCTGCAAAGCGGTGGACGGCGAACTCAAACTCTGCGGCGCCCGTTGGGACACCCACGCCCACCTGGCCGCCTTCCATCAGGATGCGACCAAGGGCAAGGGCAAGAGCAACCGCATCACCACCATCCAAGGCGCCACCGCCTGCCTGCACGCCCATCCGGGCTTTTGCCTCAATGCGGATTTGCTGGCCCTGGTGGCCGAAGGCGCCTTTGTCTTGGTACGCGACCACCCCCTCAACCAGGCCTTGCCGAACTTGGCCGCCGCCGTCATGAACGTCGTCAGCTCGAAGACGCGA
>CAZVNU010000259.1:0-3771 GCA_964628335.1 uncultured Phycisphaeraceae bacterium | reverse complement strand
CCGCGCGCCGGCCACACGAATTCCTGATGCGCCTTTAATGTTATGAGGATGGTGGGGCATGACAATACCGGGCGAAATATTTGGCGAGGCGGGAAAAAGCCGCTTCGCTTCCCAGCAAACGACCATGGAAAATCTCACCGACCCATCGTCAACGTTCCGGCATGTGATTCGAGGATGGTGGCCTGCACGTATTCTTGGTCGCTGCAGAGGACAGAGTCAAGCCCGTCCTCTGCCTTACATCAACGACCGATAGAACCGCTTGAACGCCTGTTCTGGCTCGGTGTCACATGCCTCGCACCAAGCAACGAAATGGATAAACAGCAGTGGCGTGTGCAGGCTTTCTCGGTGATAAATCCAAGACTTCGTGAACCCCATTTTCTTGCCCAACTGTCCTTGGGTAAGACCCGCTTTCTCGCGGATTTCGCAAAGAAAGTCAGCTAACAACTGTTGCTCATTGGGCGGCGCGGCCTTGCTCATGGGGCGCACTGTCCCCTACGCCCTCGACAGTCTCATATCTTGAGATTACAATCGGCTCAAATACTGAGATTTGTTCCCGGCATAACCCTTTGGATTCCCCATCATGGCAAGCCAAAACTTTAAGAATGGCCGCACACTCTGCTTGATAAGCATCCCACTTATGGCCATTCCACCCGTGGGGCCCATCATGCTGGCCATAGGCGGGTTCCTTGTGGTTGTGTCATGGTTTGAGGACCAGAAATAAACCGCATCACCCTGCCATTCAAAATCCCTCGACAGCAGCAAGAAGTTCCCCTTTGTACCGTCCAAGAGACAGAAAGATCCACCATGGTTTTTTTCAAGCAACTCGTCGTTCTGCTGGTCGCCTCGGTCGCCGTAATCGCCACGGCGCAGGAGGCCAAGGAAACACCGAAGGCAGTGCAGGTGGTCCTGGCGGTGTCGGCGAAGGCCGACGCTCAGGCCGAAGCTGAACTGAAGGCCGCGCAGCTGAAGGCGCTGGCGAAGAAGATCGAGGGCCGTAAGGCGGCGATCAAGGCCGCTGAGTCGGCCATCCGCAGCGCGGCCATCAAAGGCGACCCTGCGCTGGAAGCCCTGGTGGCGACCAAGTCGGAGCTCCAGGCTCAGATCAAGGAGCTGGAGGAGTCGGCCACGGCGGACGCCGCCGACGCGGTGGTCCTCAAGCGGCCGTTGCAGGTCGAGATGGCCGCCGCGTTGGCCGCCAAAGACCACCGTCGCGCGTTGAGGCTTCTCCAGGGTACATGGAAGAACAACGGGCGAAGCGGGCGCAGCGTCACGATGGTCATCCGCGGCAACCAGGTCATGCCGACGGACGGCGTTGCGTGCGCGCTGTCCGTCAGAAACGGGATGGTCCACTACTCATCAAGTCGCGGCGATTTCGACCGCGACCTGGCGTTCCAGGATGACACGGTTATCCTCGGCGTCGACACCTACACCCGCGTCAAGTAATTCACCCACCTCCAACCACCGGTGCGAAAGCCCCGGTGGTTGCTTCCGGCGCCCGCACTACGTTGTGCGGGCGTTTTCCATCCAGAACTACGTCTTCACTTTCCACAGACCCCATGTCTTCCCTCCTCCATCGCCCCACTCACCCCTTCACTTCCCCTCCACCGTCGGAGGTTCCCCCTGACCTACGCCGCGCCGCCGAAGACGGCGGCGCAGAAGCGTGGTGCCAACTCGGCAACTTCCTCTACGACCGCAGCGTCCACCATACCCCCAGAGAGCTCAACCCGGGCTGGACATCCGATCCTGACATCATGGGTGCCATCCGTGCCGCCGTCGCCGCCAACGAAGCCGCGCGACGTGAGGCAGCCTCTTGGTACCGCAAGGCTATCGCCCACGGATCGATCCACGCCCAATATGGCTTTGGCCGCTGCCTGCTCATGGTCTCAAACTCCATCCTCATGCAAGCTGAGGGCATGGCCTGGGTGCGCCAAGCCGCCGAGTCCGGGCACGCCCCGGCGCAATGTTTGATGGGGGACATCCTCCAGACCGGCGGCTACAGCTTGGCAAAAAACGATGAGGAAGCAGAGAAATGGCTGCTCAAAGCGGCGCTCCAAGGCGAGGCGGAAGCACAACGCATCCTCCAAGGACGCCTTCAAAGCACCTGCACGGCGGATTGAAGCTCACGACCGATCGATAAGTCCGGGAAAGACGCAAAAACACCGAAAATTATCGACTTTCTGCGTCAAACAATTATGGAGGCGCCCTTAATCCGCGCCATGTTCCTTTCCCAGCCCACGTCCTTTGGCGTGGGCGTTTTTCTTTGGAGACCCCATGCCACACCCCTTTCAACCGCTCACCACGCTGTTTGACGCCAACCCCCGCCTGCTGGCCATCACCTTTCGTTACCGCAGCCCTGGCCAACGCGATGGCGTGGTCAGGAAGATCACGGCCCTCGCCACCGACGGCTTGCCGATGAGCCTCAACGCCTTGAAGACCAAATCCAACACCCCGCTCCAGGAGCACCTCAAGGACTGGCTCTACCACCTGCTCCACCAAGCCGTCCCATTGTGGACCCATGACCTGGGCTCCAAAGGCACGGGCGTGGTCACCCGCCACGGCCCCCGCCTGAAGCTCGACCACACGGCATTCCGGATCGAATCGATGTCCACCCGCGTGGAGTATCCGTCCGTCGCATAGGCCCCAGCCCAAACGGCCTTACCTCTTCCGCCTCCTTCCCGCCCGCACCACCTTTGGCGCGGTTTTTTTCGTTCTTACTCCTCCTCCCCGAAAGGCTCCCCATGCTCAAGATCAACGTCGGTCTCAACAAGAAGGCTTCCAAGGATTTTCAGTCCACCGGCCTGTCCATCAACCTCGAAGCGGAGCTCGACTCCGGCCTGCTGGCCCGCCCGGCGGAGTTGCAAGCGCAGATCGACGGGCTGTACGCCCAAGCGCAGGACGCGCTCGACCGCCAGGCGGCGCAACGGACGCCCTCCACCGCGGCGCGCCCGGCTGCCACCCCGGCGCCGCGCGCCGGCTACACGGCGGCCCACCAAGCCCCGCCGCCGGCCCACCGCAGCGGCCCCCGCCCGACCGCCACCGCCGGCCGGGTGGATGGCAACGCGCCGCCGCTGGCCACCGACTCCCAATTCAAGGCGATCCGGGCGATCGCCCAGAGCGTGGGCGTGGACCCCGAGGCGGAATCCGACGCCCTGGGGTTCAAACTCCCGCTCGGGCGCGGCGACGCCAGTCGGCTGATCGACCACCTGAAGGCCATGCAGTCGCCGCAGCGTGCGGCGGCCTGATTGGCCTTCCCCTCCTTTCTTTCCCTTCCAACCCGCCCTTGTGGCGAGATGGGTATCCCATGCCTTCTTCGCTTTCACTTCCGCAATTGCGCCCGCCGCGCCAGGATGGCCACGCGTTGCTTGCGCTGGCCACCAACGAGCAGGCCCGCGACCTGACCGGCCGCACCTACCTGTCGTTCAGTCAGGTCAATGGCTTCCGCCGCTGCCCCCGCGCCTGGGCCTACCACTATGTGGAAGACGCCACCCCGGCCTTCACGCCGCAGGCGCTGATCTTCGGGTCGGCCTTCCACTTTGCGCTCCAGTCCTACTTCGAAGCCAAGATGCAGGGACGGTCGCTGACCCCAGCGCAGGTCGTGGACGCCTTCAAAGGTTACCTCACCAGCCCGGAGAACCTGCGGGCGCCCCTCAAGTACGGCGCCAAGGACTCACAAGAGACCCTATTCGCCTTGGGCGAGCGGATGATCCTGGCCTTCCTGGCCTCGCCCTTGGCCAACCCAGAGGGCGACCTGGTGTTCATCGAGGAGCATCT
>CAZVNU010000258.1:0-3858 GCA_964628335.1 uncultured Phycisphaeraceae bacterium | reverse complement strand
CGCGCCACCATCTACATGCCCCGGCCCACCCCCCATATGAAGCGCTTGGCGGTGGCCGAACACGGTGGGGCCGCCGTCGACATCGTGCTGGTGGGCGACACCTTCGACGAAGCCAGCGCCGCCGCCCAACAAGCTTGCCTGGCGCAAGGCGCCACCTTCGTCCACCCCTACGACGATCTTTACACCATGGCCGGCCAGGGCACGCTGGCCGATGAAGTCATCATGAGCGGGCAAGGCCCCTTTGATGTGGCCTTTTTGCCCATCGGCGGCGGCGGCATGTGCGCGGCGGTGGCCTGCTATTTGAAGCGTTTTTGGCCCGACATCCGCATCATCGGCGTGGAGGGCGAAGGGCAGGCCTCGATGCGGGCCGCCGTGGCCGCCGGCGAACCGGTGGCCCTGAAAACCCTCGACATTTTTTGCGACGGCACCGCCGTGCGCAAGGCCGGCGCCCAAACCTTCCCCCTGTGCCGCGACCTGGTGGACGAATTCATCACCGTCAGCAATGCCCAGGTCTGCTCGGCCATCCGCCTGTTCTGGGACAAGCGCCGCGCCATCGTCGAGACCGCCGGCGCCCTGGGGCTGGCCGGCCTGCTCTCGCAGCGCGACCAACTCAAGGGCAAAAAAGCCCTGACCCTCACCTCGGGCGCCAACCTGGATTTCGCCCACTTGGCGGTGATCGCCGCCGAAGCCGGCGCCAACGGCAAGGTGCGACGCCACATCCGCTTCACCCTGCCCGAGCGCAGCGGCGGCCTCTTGCATCTGGTGGAAACCGCCCTTGGCCAGGTGGACATCATGGACTTCCAATACGGCAAGACCCACGACCACACCGCCCACCCGGTGCTGGGTTTCGACGCCAGCGACGCCGAGTTTTCCGCCCTGCACCTGGGCCTCGACCAAGCCGGCATCGCCTACCAGGACATCAGCGGCCATGAGGATGTGGATTTCCGCATCCTGCGCTACGACCCGGCCACCTTCAAACACCCGTTGTTCATCCGCCTGGGTTTCCCCGAGCGGGCCGGCGCCTTGCGCGACTTTTTGACCCTGATCCGCGGCACCGCCAACATCTGCTATTTCAACTACCTGCACACCGGCGAGCGGGTCGGCCGCGCCCTCTTGGGTTTCGAATTTGACCAGCCGGAGGGCCAGGCGCAATTCCTGGACTTGCTGCAAGGTTCCGACCGCTTCCGCGACGCTTATTCGCCGGTGGAGGCCGGGGTGCTGGAGCGCATATTGGCGGGGTGAGCGAAATAGAGAGAGAATGCCCAGTCAAAGTACGGGTATCATTCGCGTGAAGGATTTTAGTCCGCAAAAATATGTTTTTTTGCGGACTAATAAACTCAATCCATCTCCTTATTCCGATTCTTGCGGATTACGACCATGCGCTCAGGCCACTTCGTCAGCCAGCCGGCCGGATATCGGGCCTTTATTCCGGCCCCACTCCCCCCCGCTCCGCCCATCGCAATGGACGAGGAAATGACGCGCCTGCTGGAAGTTGCCAATCTCGCCGTGGGACGGCTCGATGGCATCGCCACCACCGTGCCCAGCGTGGATATGTTCGTGGCGATGTATGTCCGCCAAGAAGCGGTTCTGTCCTCCCAAATCGAAGGGACACAAAGCACGCTGGACGATGTGCTGGTGAGCGAAACGGATGAAAAGGGAATTGCAGTTCCCCGCGATGTCGGTGAAGTGGTCAACTATGTGCGCGCCATGAACCATGGATTGGAGCGCCTACCCACCCTTCCGCTGTCATTGCGCCTCATCCGTGAAATCCACGGAAAGCTGATGAAAGGCGCGCGTGGCGGACTCAAAGACCCGGGAGAATTCCGTCGCAGCCAAAACTGGATCGGCGGACGCATGCCCTCCGAAGCCCTGTTCGTCCCCCCTCCACCAGAACAAATGCATGAAGCACTGGGCAATCTGGAAAAATTCCTGCACGACCGGGAGTCCCTGCCTACCCTGGTCCACTGCGCCGTGGCACACGCGCAATTTGAAACCATCCACCCGTTCCTTGATGGCAATGGGCGCACCGGGCGCCTGCTGATCGCCCTGCTGCTGTGCGAACGCGGCCTGTTGCATCATCCGCTGCTCTACATCTCCCTGTACCTGAAGGCGAACCGCGCCGCCTACTACGCCCACCTGACCGACATCCGGCGCAAAGGCGACTGGGAGGGCTGGATCAAGTTTTTCCTGCGCGGCGTGGAAACCTCCGGCAATGAAGCCGTGCTGACCGCACGCAAGGTCTTCCGCCTGCGCGAGGCAAACTTGACCTCTTTTTCAGGGGATGTGCAGGCGACAAAACTCCTGCATGCCTTGTGCGCCAAACCCCTGGTCTCGGCGGGGACCGCCGCGTCATGGCTGGATTGCAGCGTGGACACGGCCGCCCGCGTCATCCAGCGGCTCGAAGCCGCCGGCATCCTCGTCGAAATCACCGGGCGCCAACGCAACCGGCTGTGGCGGTACGAGCCGTATGTGCGGTTGTTCTCGCCGGGGACGGACGAAAACCGCGCGTGAGGATTTTGAAAAACCGGAAGGCAAGGCGCAACTGCTGGCCCTGCTGCAAGGCTCCGACCGCTTCCGTGAGGCGTATTCGCCGGTGGAGGAAGAGGTGTTGGGCGGATGTTGGCGGGGTGAAAAATGGCTCGATTTTTCCGGGTTCCCAATTGGGTATAATCAAACCCCCATTTGGAACAACTCCCATGCCCACCCTCTCCGCCTCCCGCGCCGCCGCCCGCCCGATGGACCTGTTCGCCTTCGCGACGGGCGACCATGCCGGCATCATCCGCACGCTCAAGACGGGCCTGCCGGTCAATGCCTTCCAACGCTTCCTGGAAGCCAGCCATCTGACCGCGCAGGACGCCCAAACAGTCATCGGCATCCCCAAGAGCACCTTGGCCAGGCGCCAACACGCCGGCCGCTTCACGCCGCAGGAATCCGAGCGAGTCTACCGCTTGGTCCACCTGTTCGGCTTGGCGGCGGATTTGTTCGAAGGCGACCGCGCGGCCGCCAAGGATTGGATGGAACGCCCCCAGCGGGCCTTCAGCGGCGAAACCCCCATCGGACGCGCCGCCACGGAATTGGGGGCCCGCGATGTGGAACAACTGATCGGGCGCCTTGAGCACGGGGTTTTCGCGTGACCTTGCCGGCAACCCCGCAACCCGCGTCGCTGACCGTCTGGCGTATCGGCAAGCGCAAGCACAAGGCCTCCTTCTGGGCGGGAGACGGCGCCCGCCTGCATGGCGGCCGCTGGAACAGCCCCGGCCGCCCGGTGATCTACACCTCCGCCACGCCGGCCCTGGCCCAACTGGAAATGCTGGCGCATCTGGAGAACGAGGAAATCCAGAAGCACTATGTGCTGGCAGCGGCGCAAATGTCAACAGACTTGGTCCTGACCATCGAAGACTTCGCCCGCCTGCCCCGCCTTTGGCGCGCGCCCGAGGCGCCGCGCAGCCTGCAACGGTTGGGCGACCGCTGGCTGGAGGAAAGCCGGCACGCCGTACTGTCGGTTCCCAGCGCGCTTTCCCCACTGGACCGCAACTACCTCATCAACCCGATGCATCCGGATTTCCCCCGCATCCACCGCAAGGCGGCGGCGGGGTTCAGGTTTGATCCGAGACTGGGGTGAGGCCGTGAGGGGCGGGCGGCGGCTTTCATACGGGTTTCGCCTCGGACAAAATGATTTTCTCAAGCCGTTTGGGTCCAAGCCGGAGGCTTGAAATAAAGTAGCCGGGGGTCGAGCGAGGCGCTTGCGCCGAGCGACAGGGAGGGGATGAACAACCGCCAAAATAGCGTGCCAGCTCCCCTTCCTCACGGTCGGGGTTCCTTGACCCACCAGCCTTGCCCGTCCATCCCCACAGTTGC
>CAZVNU010000257.1:2694-3885 GCA_964628335.1 uncultured Phycisphaeraceae bacterium | reverse complement strand
GGTGCCGTAGCGCGCATCCGGACTCTTGGCCATGCAGACTTCAATGATGTCCGACAGGCCGGACGAAATGTTTTTATTCAGGCTGTGGGGGGAAGCCACGGGTTCGTTGAGGTGCTTTTGGATCATCTCCACCGCAGTGGCGGCGGGGAATGGCACGCGGCCGGTCACCATGTGGAACAAGGTGGCACCAAAAGAATAGAGGTCGGCTCTGCCGTCAAGCACCACGCCCGGTTTGGCTTGCTCCGGCGCCAGATAGGCGGGGGTGCCGTAGATTTTGCCGCGCTCGTCTTCTCCGGGCTCGGTGGTCTGCACGGCCAGCCCCATGTCGGCCAGCTTGGGTTCGCCCCGGCTGGTGAGCATGATGTTCTTGGGTTTCACATCGCGGTGAATCAAACCGACCTGGTGGGCGTGGCCCAAGGCGTCGGCAATCAAAATGGCGATGCGCAGCACATCGGCCTCACTGTAGGCGCCCTGTTTGACGACCACATCATGCACCGTGGTGCCATCAATGTATTCCATCACGAAATAGTGCTGGTGGCCGGCGATGCCTTCATCGTAGGCCTGCACGATGTTGGGATGGTTGAGCTTGGCGGCGATTTTGCCTTCTTCGGCGAAACGGCGCACGAACTCGGGGTCTTCGCTGTATTTCTGCGGCAGCACTTTGATGGCCACCACGCGGTCCAGGCTCAACTGCTTGCCCTTGAATACCGAGGCCATGGCGCCGGCCCCCAGGAAGCCGAGGACTTCATAGCCGGGAATGCGGATGTTCTGGCTTTGGCGGTACTGCATCTCCGCGCGCAAGGTGTCGTAGTCCTCGTGCCTGAGCGAGCCTTCGTCCAGCAGAATCTTGATGGGGTTGACTTTGGCGGCTTTGCCTTTGGCCACCGCCGCACGCACCTTGTCGGTGCTCACAAAGCCGCGTGAAATGAGCAACTCCGAGAGGGAATCCGGCCGTTCGGTTTTTTTTGGAGACCCCGAAGAGGTGGTGCCCGAACCGCTGAGGGTTCCTTCCAAAGAACCTTCAACGACGCCTTCCACCGCGGCACTGGCGTCCGCAGTGGCGGTCAGCGACGAGGCGGTGACGGCTGATGATGAAGTTGAGGGCGGCAAGGGGCCTTCGCGTTGCAGTTCAGTCAGGTCATCCGGCTGGCGCTGTTCTTGGGGGATGGGTGCGGGGGCGTCATACATGGG
>CAZVNU010000257.1:0-2684 GCA_964628335.1 uncultured Phycisphaeraceae bacterium | reverse complement strand
AGGCGGGGGGGGGGTGATCCAATGCGATTCATGGATGCCAAGAAGGAACAGGATAGCATCCAACGGCAACTTGTCCAGACGGCAGCGGGCGGACGCCTGGACTTTGGGCTTGGCATGATAGGCCACTCCAAGGCCGGCCACCGACAGCATGGGCAGATCATTGGCGCCGTCGCCGACGGCCAGGGTTTGCTCCAAGGGGATGTTCAGGCGCCTGGCGACCTCTTCCAATTTGTGTTTTTTGAACTCGGCATCCACGATGCGGCCGGTCAGGTTGCCGGTCAATGTGCCGTTCACCACTTCCAATGTGTTGGAGTGGAATTCGTTCATTTCCAAGCGGTTGGCGATTTTTTCGGCAAACACTTCAAAGCCGCCGGAGACCAATACGGTATACACCCCGTGGGCTTTGAGGGTGGCCATCAGGGTGGGGGCGCCTTCCATCAGGCGCAATTTGGCATTGATCTTGTCAAACACCGATTCGGGCAGGCCGGCCAGGGTTTTGACCCGGTATTGCAGGGCGGTGGCGAAATCCATGTTGCCCTGCATGGCTTTTTCGGTGATTTCCGCCACTTGTTCGCGTACGCCGGCCTCGCCGGCCAATTCGTCAATGCACTCATGCGGGATGAGGGTGGAATCCATGTCGAAGCAGGCGATTTTGATTTCGCGCAGGAATTCTTCGGATGACAGCCAATTGAGGTCGGCGTGGAGATTGCCGGAAAGTTCCAACAGGGCGGGATTCATCGCTTCCGGGTGCTTGGGCGCACCCTCGAAGGCCAGCACGGCGCAATCGCGGATGCCGGGCGAGGTCGAGAGCGAGGAGACCTTCGCCAAGGCCAGACCCTGCGGCTCCATGGCGGCGCACACGGCGCCGATGTGGGCGTCGGCGACCTTGGGGGCGGTGATCAGAAGGAGGGTGCGGTTCATGTTCAGCGTTTCCTTTGCTTGAAGCGCGGGGCGGTGGGGGCTGGCGGGGCCATCAATCCCTTGAGCCCGCCGGATTGGGCCATCTTCATCAGTTGCTTCTGGTCCATGCCGGCCAAGGCATCCATGCGGCCGCCGCGACCCATGGAGCCCATCATTTGCGTCATCATCTTCATCTGCTCGAAACCCTTGATGAGTTTGGAGACATCCTCCTGCTTCATGCCGGCGCCCTTGGCGATGCGGCGGCGGCGTGAGTTGTCGAGCAATTCGGGGTTTTTGCGTTCGGCGGCGGTCATGGCGCGGACGATGGCCATCTGGCGGTCGATGTCCTTTTCATTGATGTTCAGGTCCTTGATCTTGCCGCCGATGCCCGGCAGCATGCCCAGCATGTTTTTCATCGGGCCCATCCTGCGCATCTTCTGCATGTTGTCGAGGAAGTCGTTGAGGTCCATCTTTCCTGACAGCATCTTTTCTTCCATCGCGGCCATCTCGGCTTCGCTCACCTGCTCCTGGGCCTTTTCAACCAGTGATACCACATCGCCCATGCCAAGGATGCGGCCGGCCGCGCGCGGGGCGTGGAAAATTTCCAGCGCGTCCAGTTTTTCGCCGGTGCCCACGAACACCAGCTTGCGCCCGGTGACTTCGCGCACCGAGAGCGCCGCGCCGCCGCGGGTGTCGGAGTCGAACTTGGTGAGGATGACGCCGTCCAATTCCAATTGGGCGTCAAACGACTTGGCGGATTTCACGGCGTCCTGGCCGGTCATGGCGTCCAAAGCCAGGAAGATGTGGTGCGGCTGGGTGGCCTGCGCCACCTGTTTCAATTCACCCATCAGGTCGTCGTTGATGTGCAAACGACCGGCGGTGTCCAGCAGCAGCACATCGGCTTTTTGCTCGCGGGCGAAGGCCAGGGCGCGCTTGGCGACATCCACCGCCACGCCCACGGCCTGGCCGTAGGCGGCGCACTTGTCGGGCTCGCCGTAGAAAAACACCTTGTTCAGGCCGTCGGGCATGGCCGCGACCTGCTGCGAAAGAATTTGCAACTGGGTGACGGCGGCGGGGCGCTGCAAGTCCACGGCGGCCATCACCACGCGCTTGCCTTTTTTGGCCAGGTGCAGGGCGAGCTTGCCGCAGGTGGTGGTTTTGCCCGAGCCTTGCAAGCCGGCCAGCATGACCACGCAGGGGCCGGGGATGATGGACAAAATCGGATCGGGTGCCGACGATTTGCCGGCATCCGATGCGGCCACCGCTTCGTCGCCGCCGAGCATGCGCACCAGTTCGTCGTACACCGCCTTGATGAATTCCTGCCCTGGCTTGACGCCCTGGGTCACTTCCTGGCCGACGAATTTCTGCGCCACCCGGGCGCAAAAGGCTTCGGTCACTTCATAGGCCACATCGGCTTCCAGCAAAGCTGAACGCACCTCCACCAAGGCGTCTTTGATGTTGGATTCCGACAGCGTGGCGTTGCCGGAGAGGCGGCGCAGGACGCCTTCGAGTTTTTCAGAGAGAGTCGAGAACATGGGACCTTGCTTTTGGGAAAGAAGCAGGGTCAGGCTTTGATCGGGGCGGGGATGATAGCAAGGGTTGGCTGCCTTTTGCCATGCCCTGGAAACCCCTGCGTTTGGCCCATCAAACTGAATCGGTATTCATCGGGGATAATCCTTTCCATGCCCCTGTTTCCCCCTTCCAATTCCGCGCCCCAACCCATCCCGGTTTCAGCCCTGGCCGGCAGGCCGCAGGCCACCGCCTCGGCGATCATGCCGGCCAGG
>CAZVNU010000256.1:0-3895 GCA_964628335.1 uncultured Phycisphaeraceae bacterium | reverse complement strand
TGCGCCGGACATTTCTACTTGGCGGCGGGGCGGACATTTCTACTGGTGGCCGACAGCGGTAGGGTAGCGCCGCGCCGGGCGAACGGAACGGCTACCATTCGCGCCATGAGCGTTCAAGACACCCTGGGCCTAATCATCGTCGACCACGGTTCCACCCGTGGCGAATCCAACCGCGTGCTGGAAGATTTCGCGGCGCTGTTCGCCGCCACCAAGCCGTATGCCATCGTCGAGCCGGCCCACATGGAAATCTGCGAGCCGTTGATCGCCACCGCCTTCAAGAAATGCGTGGAGCGTGGCGCGACCAAGGTGGTGGTGGTGCCTTACTTCCTGGCGCCGGGCAAGCATTGGCACAAGGACATTCCCGCCTTGGCGGCGGCGGCATCGAAAGAATGCGGCGGCGTGCCTTGTTTGGTGTCGGCGCCCATCGGCCTGCATCCCTTGATGGCGGATTTGATCGAGAGCCGGGTCGAGCATTGCTTGAAGCAATCCGGCGGCTACGAAGAAGAGTGCGAATACTGCGCCGGCACCGGCCGCTGCCAGTTCAAAGCGGGTTGAATTCGTCGCTTTTTTCCGGATCGGTTGCGTTTTCATCCATCTTGTCTCCATCCGCCAAGTCATCGCCAGATACCTGCAGGCGTCGGCCGGCCTCTTCCCATGGGTCCACTGGGGGCGCGGCCGCCTGTTTGCGGCGTTCTTCCTTGAGTCGGGCCCAGTGCCGGCGACGGGTGATGGCCAAGCCCACCACCATGCCAATGCCAAGCAGCCCCAAGGTGAGGATGCCCATGAGCAGCAGGGCGCCGTGAAGTTGGTTTTGGGGTGGCAGGGCGGTGGCAAGAACCATGGCCGGAGCATAAAGGGTGGTGGTGGATTGGGCAAGGAAAAAGTAGACGCGGCGGCCCGCCGCGTTCGTAAAAACGTGATAACAACAACGCGCGTCGAAGGTTCGGCGCGCGTTGTTGTTTTTGGCTTGGTTGGGGCCGCGGTGGGCCGCCGCGTCTACTTTTTCAATGCAAAAAGAAGCGCACGCCGTGCTGAATCAGCACCATGTGGTGCTGGTCCGCCGCTTCAATCACCACTTCGTCGCGGGCGCTGCCGCCGGCATGGGCCACGAACTTGACCCCGCTGGCCGCCGCGCGGTCCAGGTTGTCGCGGAAGGGGATGAAGGCGTCGCTCGAGAGCACCACGCCCGACCGGCCGGCCAGGAAGGTCTTGCGTTCGGCCGCCGTGATGGGGGTGAAGGAGCCGTCGATGCCGGCCGCCACCTGCGCCATTTCGGCGTCGCTCAATTCCTGCCAGCGCACGAACAGGTCCAGGGTGTTGACCTGGTCGGGTTTGGGCAGGTCGGCCTTGAGTTTGAGGGCCAGGGTTTTGGGGTGCTGCTTGAGCAGCCACAGGTCGGCTTTGGCGCAGGCCAAACGGGTGCAGGCGATGCGGCTCTGCTGGCCGGCGCCGATGCCGATGGCATGGCCGTCCTGCGCCACGCAAATGGTGTTGCTCTGGGTGTGCTTGAGGGTGATGGTGGCCACCAGCAGGGTTTCCATGACATTGCCGGGCAGGTCCTTGTTGGCGCTGGAGATCTGCGTGAACAGTTCCGGCTTGACCTGGTAATCGTTGAAGGATTGCTCCAGCTTGATGCCGAATTCCATCCGGTGTTCGATGGCCGGCGGGGTGTAATCGGGGTTCATCTGCAAAATCACATAGGCGCCCTTTTTCTTCGACTTCAAGATCTCCAACGCCTCGGGCGAATAGCCGGGGGCGATGATGCCGTCGGAGACTTCGGTCTTGAGCAGCAGGGCGGTGGCTTTGTCCACCGTGTCGGACAGGCACACGAAGTCGCCGAAGCTGGCCGAGCGGTCGGAGGAGCGCGCACGGGCATAGGCGCTGGCCAGCGGCGAGAAGCCGCCCTCGGGGGGGGTGTACAGGTGGGCTTTGAGGAATTCCCCGGTGATCTCGCCCGCCACCGCCGCCCCGGCCGGCGACACATGCTTGTACGAGGCCGCCGCCGGCTTGCCGGTGGCGATGCGCAATTCCCGCACCAACTGCCAGCCGCGGATGCCGTCGAGCAGGTTGATCATCGAGGGCGCGCCATTGACGATCTTGATCGGGCAGTCGCCTGCGCCTTCAAAGAGGATCTGGGCGTGTTTTTGGTTGGGGTTGCAGCCGTATTTGAGGGGGAGGGTTTGCATGGAGGAATCAGGGCGGAATGTATGGAAGAAGGGGGTGGATAGGTTAGCGGGGACAAGACAATCCCGCCGTCCGAAGACAGGTCGTGCAGGGTTGGCGGGTCCGTGTGGCACGGGCGTCCCGCCCGTGTGTTGAATGCGGTGTGCTTCGCGGCGCGATGAGGAACGGCGTTTGGCAGGCATGCGCCGGCACGCGAGCCAGCGCATGGACTTGGGCACCCGCGCTCCATCACCCGCCATCCCTGGTGCGCGGATGAGCGTGGAGCGGCTTGGTCGGGGGCGTTTTTCATTACACTTTCGCCCATGCCCCCATCCTTGGTTGTCGCCAAAGTCTTTTGGAATGTGCTCGAGGCCAACATGGCCAGGGCGCAAGTGGATGGCGCGGGGATGGCCTGTTCTTTGGCGGATGAAAACACGGTCACCATGGACTGGACGCTCTGCAATGCGGTGGGCGGGGTCAAATTGATGGTGGCGCTGGAGGATTTGGACCGGGCGCGGGCGGTGCTGGCTGAAAAGCATGCGCCGGAACCCGGTGCCGAGGCGATGGATGCCATGCCGGAGCGGTCCGCGCGCGAAGACATGGCCCAGTCCGCCTGGCGGGCGGCGGTGCTGGGATGCTTGTTTTCCCCGGTTTCCCTCTATGCCTTGTGGTTGGCCCTCAGGACCGTGACCGGCGACGGGCCGCTGGGAGCCAAAGGCAAACGGCAGTTGTCCTTGGCATTCATCCTGATCATTCCTCCCTTGGTGATCGCCGGCACGATCGCGTACATCATCCTTTCTGTTCCCCATGGTCCTTTTCCCGTACTCGAATGAAAATCACCACTTGGAATGTCAACGGCCTGCGCGCCGCCCTCCGCAAGGGATTCGCCCGTCATCTGGATGAAATCAGGCCCGATGTCCTTCTTTTGCAGGAAGTCCGCGCCACCGTGGACCAGTTGCCCAAGGAGTGGCAGGCCCCCGAGGGCTGGCATGTGGCCTGGAACCCGGCGCAAAAGCCGGGCTACGCCGGCACGGCGGTGTGGAGCCGTGAGCCGATGGAGATTCTGGGCACGGGTTTGTCTGATTCGCATGCCGATGAAGAAGGCCGCGTGCTGCGCGCCCGCATCGGCGGCGCGGGTGGGGTGGAGGTGGCCAGCATTTACCTGCCCAGCGGCTCTTCCGGTGAAGCGCGCCAGGTGGAAAAGGAGCGCTGGATGGCGGAGTTCTCGCCATGGGCCAGAGTGCAATTGGAGCAAAAACATGCGGTGGTGTTGGGCGGGGACCTCAACATCGCGCACACGGCCCGCGACATCTTCCATGCCAAGAGCAACGAGGAGACCAGCGGCTTTTTGCCGCATGAGCGCCAGTGGATGGAGGAATTAGTGGCCGGCGGCTGGCGCGACTTCGTGCGCGAGGATTTCGACGCGGCGTTGGCCAAGAAAGACGCCGCCGCCATCGCTGGCCGCTTCGGCGTGGCCGGCGATGGCATTGACCCGCACAAGCACGGACCGTATTCGTGGTGGAGCAACCGCGGCGGCGCGCGGGCCAGCAACCGGGGCTGGCGCATTGATTACCTGCTGGGCAACATGAAGGCGGGTTCCTCGTTCACTTGCGCTTCGATCAGCCGGCAGGCGGCGCTGGAAGTGTCCGACCATGCGCCGGTGACGGTGGAGATTTGAAAAAGTGGCTCTTCCGGGATTTCAGTGGGTAGCCGTCGGGCAGGGTAGCAGGCG
>CAZVNU010000255.1:0-3925 GCA_964628335.1 uncultured Phycisphaeraceae bacterium | reverse complement strand
CATCGTCGTCATCGTCGTCATCGTCGTCATCGTCGTCATCGTCATCGTCATCGTCATCATCGTCGTCGTCATCATCATCGTCGTCATCGTCTTCGTCTTCGTCTTCGTCCTCCTCGTCTTCATCTTCGTCTTCGTCAAGGTCATCCTCGTCTTCATCGTCCGAGGCTTTTTTTCTGGCGCACAACAACTCGTTCCAGAAAGGGGCGGGGGTGCGGAGGGTTTCGTCGGTGGTGATTGGGGTGGAGGTGGTTAGTCTCATGGCTGATACGCAAAAAGAGGAAAAGGATGGCGGAGAATTTACAGGAAAGTGCGGCGGGTGTGGGCTCGAAAACAAGGGAAATGAAATGCCGGTGAATCAGCGCTTTTCATTCTAAACTGAGCGGCATGGGAGTTCCCAAAGAAAATAGTCCTGATGCGCCTGGCCAGCCCCCTGTGTCCCCCGGGCATGCCGTGGCTCTGGATGTGCTGGCCGCCGGCGCGCTGGCTTGGGCCGTGCCCGGGCTTGGCCATTGGCTGTGCGGTTATCGCCGGCATGCGGTGGGCGTGGGGCTGGGGATTGGTTTTTTGTGGCTGGCCGGTTTGCTGATCGGCGGTTTTTCGGTGGTGGATGCCAGACCCGCGCCCACCGGGCAGCGCGGCTGGTTTTACGCGCAAGCCGGCGTGGGGGCCAGTGTGCTGGTGGAGCGCCTGCATGTGCGCATGCGCTCCAACGAGGCGCCGCCCGCCCTGGCTTTGGGGCGCGGACGCGAGGTGGCCACGCTGTATCTGGCCGCGGCCGGCCTGCTCAACGCGATGGCCATCGCCGATGCGATGTTGCGGGCAGCCAAGCCCAAGGCGCCGGCGGCGGCCAAGGAGGCGCCATGATGCCGCTGGCCTACCGGTTGTTCATTGACCCGGTGGATGTGTTCGTCGGCCCGGGGTGGCTGGTCTGCCTGCCCTTGCTGGTGTTTGCCGCCGCCTGGGTGTATCACATTTTGCGCTGTGAAAACACGGTGGCGTGGGGCGTGGCGCTGCGCCAGTCGGCCTGGCTCTCGCTCAAAGTGCTGCTGGCGCTGGCTGCGCTGACGGCTGTGCTGTGGCTGACCTGAATAATCTTTTACCATCCCGCCTATGAAATCTTTCCTCGCCCAACTGGCTGCCAACACCCCGCTCTTGGAGGCGCAAGCGTTTGAGGCGTTTTCGCAAGTGATGGACGGGGCCGTCGAAGCGTCCGCCATCGCCGAATTGCTGACGCTGATCGCCCGCCGCCCGGTGCCGGCCGCCGACGAGGTGGTGGGGGCGGCCAGGGCCATGCGCCAACGCATGGTGCGGGTGGCGGTTCCGGCCGGCAAGGTCGCGGTGGATGCCTGCGGCACCGGCGGCGATCATGCCGGCACCTTCAATGTGTCCACTGCGGCAGCCATGGTGGCGGCGGCGGCGGGGCGCGCCCAAGGCTTGGTGGTGGCCAAGCACGGCAACCGCTCGGTCACCTCCAATTCCGGCTCTTCGCAGGTGTTGGAGGCGCTGGGCGTGACCTTGACCGGTGACCCCGCCACCCTGACGGCTTGCATGGAACGGGCCGGCATCGCCTTTTTGTTCGCGCCCAACCACCATCCGGCCATGAAGTATGCCGCCCCGGTGCGCAAGCAGTTGGGCTTCCGCACCCTCTTCAATTTGCTCGGCCCGTTGACCAACCCGGCCGGGGTGACGCGCCAAGTGGCCGGGGTGTTTGACCGCGCGTTGATGCCGGTGATGGCCGAAGCGCTGCTGCGCCTGGGGGCGCAAAAGGCCTGGGTGGTCAACGGCCAACTCACCGCGACGCAGGCGTTGGATGAGTTGTCGCCCTTGGGCGAGAGCCGGGCGCTCAAGGTGGAAGACGGCGGCATTGCCGAAGAGGCGGTTTTCCCCGCCGACCTTGGCTTGGGGAGCGGCACCGTGGCGCAATTGCAAACAGCCGATCCGGCGCAAAGCGCGGCGTTGATCCGGCGGATATTCGGGGGGGAAGAACGCGGCGTGGCCAGGGAAGCCGTGGCGCTCAACGCGGCGGCGGTGCTGGTGGTCGGTTCCGTGGCGGAAGATTTGCGCCAAGGGTTGCGGTTGGCGGGCGAGGCGTTGGACGACGGGGCGGCGGCGCGGGTTTTGGCGGAGTTGGTGGCGGCGAGCAAGGAGGGTCGGCTTTAGCCGACCGGTTGGATGTCAAAACGGATCAAAACAAAAAAGGCTGACGGATCATTTCCGTGGGCCTTTTTGTTTGCGGGTGTCGCTTGTGGCTTCTGGTCGGCTAAAGCCGACCCTCCTTTCACGCCTTCTTGTTCTCATGGCGCAACTGCCCGCAGGCCGCCGCGATGTCGCGGCCGCGCGAGGCGCGGATGTGGGTCACCAGGCCGGCCTCCACCAGAATGCGCTGGAACTCGTGCACGGCCTCGTCGGTCGGGCGGACGAAGGGCATGCCTTTGACTTCGTTGTAGCGGATCAGGTTGAGGTTGGCGCGCAACTTTCTCGCCACTTGCGCCAGTTCGTATGCGTGCTCGGGCTGGTCGTTGACGCCGGAGAGCAGGATGTATTCGAGGGTGATTTCGCGGCCGGTTTTCTCAAAGTAGTAGGCGCCGGCGTCGATCAATTGCTCCACCGTGACGAACTCCGCCCACGGGATGATCTGGCGGCGGATGGCATCATTGGGCGCGTGCAGGCTGATGGCCAGGGTGATCGGCAGATCCATGTCCGCCAGTTTGCGGATGGGCGAGGGCATGCCCACGGTGGAAATGGTGATCTTGCGCGCCGAGATGCCAAGGCCCCAGGGCGCCATCATGGTTTTGGCGGCGGCGACCACATTGTTGAAGTTCGACAGCGGCTCGCCCATGCCCATGAACACCACATTGGAGATGCGCTCGACCGCCGGCAATTGCGCCAGCATCCAGATCTGCTGCACGATCTGGCCGCTGGTCAGGTTGCCGTCCAGGCCGGACAGGCCCGAGGCGCAGAACTTGCAGCCCACCGGGCAGCCCATCTGCGACGACACGCAGGCGGTGCGGCGCAACTTGCCGGACTCGCGGCTTTCGGAGGGGATCATCACCGTCTCGGTCTGGGTCTTGGTGTTGCCGATGCCAAGGTTGCCCCCGGCCAGCGCCAAGGGATTGGCATCGGCGGCTTCCTGGGCCGCGGCCACTTCGGCTTCGGTCAAACTCCAGTCCACCAGCAACTTCTGGGTGCCGTCGGTGGCCACCAGATGGCGCAAGGTGGCGCCTTCGACGAACAACATTTTTTCAGCCAGCAAGGCACGGTCCTTGGGGGCCAAGTTGGTCATCAAGGCGGGATCGGCGATGCCTTTTTCATACACCCATTGCATGATCTGCTTGGCGCGGAAGGGGGCCAGTCCCCAGCCTTTGACCAGTTCCGCCAGGGATTCCGGGGTTTGGCTGAAGAAATGCGGGCGGGCGGGCTTGGGGTTGAGGGCCATGGGAGGGGGATTGTAGTTCTCTATCACGAGCCCCGAGCGCAAGCTCGGGGGCAAATCAGTTGCCTCCTTTTTCCTGTGGAGTGGGAAGCCCTGGTTTTTCCCCTGAGCTTGCGCTCGGGGCTCGTTGGGGCGTTAGAATTCCTCCCCTTTCCGGTGCGTTTCTGAACCCCTTTCTTCATCCCATGTCCAACGCCTATTCCGCCGCCGTCCTCTCCGTCCTGTCCGCCCACGATCCGGAGGTCGCCGACCTGATCGCCGCCGAAGAAAAGCGCCAGGACACCACGCTGGAAATGATCGCCAGCGAGAACCACGCTTCGACCGCGGTGATGGCCGCCTCCGGCTCGTGCATGACCAACAAGTACGCCGAAGGCTACCCCGGCCGCCGCTACTACTCCGGCTGCGAGCAGTACGACTTGATCGAGAACCTGGCCATCGAGCGCGCCAAGAAGTTGTTCAACTGCAAGTTCGCCAATGTGCAGCCCCACTCGG
>CAZVNU010000254.1:0-3951 GCA_964628335.1 uncultured Phycisphaeraceae bacterium | reverse complement strand
GGTGGGGCTTTCCTCATGGCTTATATTATACTCTAATTTTAAGACACTACACTAGCCGACCAAGAATGATGCGCGTCAAAGAAAAATCAAATGGCTGGCGAAAGATGTTCGCCAGCCATTTGATTTTTTGATGATGTGATGCGTAGCTGGTCGGCTAAAGCCGACCCTCCCCCAATACCAGCGCCGACCGGCACGGCAAATACACCTTGATGCTCTGCTCCCGCCCAAACAGCGGTTCCTTCAACCACGGAAAGACCGTTCCTTCCGCCGAGCGGCCGTGCCCGGCGTAGGCGGGTGCGTCGCTGGCCAGCAGCACGCGGTAATCCTTGGCATCCGGCACCGGCAAAGCCAAGCCGTCGTATGACGCCGTGGGGTGGAAGTTGAGCGCGAACACCAAGGGGCCGCGCCTGAACACCAGCAACTTGCGCTCCTCGTCCACCAGCAGTTGCTCGACCAAGGTGTCGGCCAAGATGCCGTGCCGCGTGTCCAATCGCATCAGGGCGCGGTCAAACACGCCAAGGCCGTGGTAGCGCAGCAAAGGGTCGGCTTCCAATGACCATTGGCGCCGGCAGTGGGCGAAACTCCAGGCGTTGCCCTCGCGGGGGAAGTCCATCCATTCCGGATGGCCGAATTCATTGCCCATGAAATTGAGCCAACCGCCGCCGCCGGTGGCGAAGGTGACCAGGCGGATCAGCTTGTGCAGGGCCACGCCGCGGTCCACCACCAAGTCCGGCGTCAGCACGCTCATGCCGGAATAAATGTTGGCGCCAAGCAGCCACATCAGCAGGGTCTTGTCGCCCACCAACGCCTGGTCGTGGCTCTCGACATAGCCGACATGGGTTTCATCCTGGCGGCGGTTGCGCAAGGTGTGCCACATCTCGCCGAGCGACCAGTTTTCATCGGGCAAGCCGGCCGCGCTTTGCTTCATCAGTTTGATCCAGTAATCCGGCAGCCCCATGTCCAACCGCGCCGAAAAGCCCACGCCGCCTTCGGCCACCGGCCGGGCCAGGCCGGGCATGCCCGACATGTCTTCGGCCAGTTGCAAGGTGCCGGGGCGCACGGCCTGCGCCAGGGTGGTGGCCAATTGCAGATACAGCACGGCGTCTTCGTCGGTGTTGGCGCCGAAGTAGTCGGCGTATTCGGCAAAATTGCGCCCCAGCCCGTGGTCGTGGTAGAGCATGCTGGTGACGCCGTCGTAGCGGAAGCCGTCGAACTGGAATTCCGCCAGCCAGTAATGCACATTGGAGAGCAAGAAGCCCACCACCTCGGGTTTGCCGTAATCAAAGCAACGGCTGCCCCAGGCGCTGTGGTGGCCGCGCCCGCCTTGGTGGAACCATTGGTAATCGGTGCCGTCCAACTCCGGCAAGCCTTCGGCCACATTGGGGGCGCTGTGGCTGTGCACCAGATCCATGATGACGCGCAAGCCCAACCCGTGGGCGGCGTCCACCAGCGCCTTCAAATCCTCCGGCGTGCCAAAGCGCGACGAAACGGCGAAGAAGTTCGACACCTGGTAGCCGAACGAGGCGTAATACGGGTGCTCCTGCACCGCCATCAATTGCACGGTGTTATAGCCGGCGGCCTTGATGCGCGGCAGCATGTGAATGCGGAATTCATCAAAGGTGCCCACACGGCCTTCTTCGAGTGCCATGCCCACATGGGCTTCGTAGACGCGCAGGCCGGCGCGGGCATGTTCGGCGGCCGGGGCCGGCGACGGATGGCGCCAGGCGTAAGGTTGGGGCGGGGCCCAATGCACCGGCGTGAAGGCGATGCCGCCGGTCTCCTGCTCGATGCGCCGGCAGGTGGCCGGCACCCGGTCTTGCGCACCGAGTTGGGAGATCACATGCAGTTTGTATTTTTCAAGATGGCGCACTTGCGCCCCGCCGTCGGGCAGGAACAATTCCCACACGCCGCCGGCGCCCTTGGCCAACGGATGCGATGAGCGGTTCCAGTCGTTGAAGTCGCCGGTCAAAAACACCGCATGTGCCGCCGGCAACCACTCGCGGCAGAATTGGCCGGCCACGCCGTTTTTCTCGCCGCGCTGCAAGCCAAAATGCAGATGCCAAGCCGAGGCCGCGCCTTGCAAGCCGGGCAGCCCGCCCAATTGCCGCAGCCGGGCGTCAAAGCGCTGTTTGCGCGCCAACAGCGCCGGGGCATACGGCTCCAGCCAAGGATCATTGGCAACCAAGGCGAGCGGGGCGGGGGGGGGCATGGGGAAAGCATAGCCACTGGACCGAGGGCGGCTCGCCCTCGGTCCAGTCACAGGCCATATTGCCGCAGCCGGTAATACAGGGTGCGCAAACTGATGCCCAATTGGTCGGCCACCGCCCGGCGGTTGCCGTCATGGGCCGCCAGCGTTCGCAGGATGTGGAATTTCTCCACTTCGGCCAGGGGCGCGTCCGGCCCGGGGCCTTCGCCGGCGGGCAGGGCCGGGCAAAACGGCAATTGCGCCTCGAACGATTCCTCATCCTCCGGCGGCAACTGGGTCAGGCGGGGTTTGACTTCCGGTGCGCGCATGCGCCGCTGGGCGCGGGCCAGGGCTTGTTCCAAATCGCCCAACGGGCAGGGCTTGCTCAAAAAATCCACCGCATCCAGGCGCATGGCCTGCTGGGCCGCTTCCAATGCGCCGTAGCCGGTCAGGATGATGACCTGCAAAGCCGGATGGGTTTGGCGCAACTTGGCCAGCAATGCCAAGCCGCCCATGCCGGGCAGATTGAGGTCCACCACCGCGATGTCGGCCGTTTCTTTTTCCAAATGGGCGAGGGCGGCTTCGGCGGACGGCGCGCCGGCCACGGCAAAGCCCATGTCTTTGACCACGCGGACCAGCACATCGCGCAGGCGTGGTTCGTCATCGACAATCAACACGCGGGGAGTCATGCGCGGCTTTCCGTGTCAAGGGGCAGTTCCAAGGTGAAGGTGGAGCCCCGGCCGATGCCCTCGCTTCGCGCGTCAAGGGCGCCGCCTTGGGCGGTGGCGATGGCATGGGCGATGGATAAACCAAGACCAAGGCCGGGGGGGGCCGGATTGCGTTTGGTGGTGAAGAATGGCTCAAAAATGCGCGGCAGGTCGGCGGCTGCAATTCCTGCACCGTTGTCGCGCACTTCCAACCGGGCTTGGCCCGCGTGCGCCGACACCGTCACCCACACTTCGCCCTGGGGCGCGGCCTCCATGGCGTTGACCACCAGGTTCAGCAGCACTTGGCGCAGCGAACCCGCCTGGGCCCGCACCCTCATCTGGCTGCCGGCCACCTGCACCCGGCAGGCGCGGGCTTGGTCGAGTTTCCGTGCCAACGCCACCGCCGCTTGCGCCTCGGCCAATAGATCCAGCACTTGCCGCTCGCCGCCGCCGCGCGCGGTTTCCAGCAGCCGCCCGGTGATCGCCTTGCAGCGGAAAGCTTCTTCGGCGATGATCGCCAGCGCTTCGGGCGTGGCCTGGCCCTTGTCCGCCTGGCGTTTGGCCAATTCGGCTTCGGAAGCGATCACCGCCAGCGGATTGTTGATTTCGTGCGCCACCCCGGCGGCCAAAAAACCCACCGAGGCCAGCCGCTCGGCGCGTGCCAGTTCGCCGGCTTGCGCCCGCACTTTGTCCTCCAGGCTTTTTTGCAAAGCGCGCAGCCCCGCGAACATCGCCGCCGCCGTGGCCAGCACCGCCGCCACCACGCCCACCGCGCCCCAGCGCGAGAGTCGGGCCGCCGATTGGTCCAAGGCCACCGCCTCTTGGCGCAGGCGGGACGAAGCTTCGGCCAGCACGCTCAAAGCATGGTTGATCGGCGCGCCGCCCTGGTCAAGGCGGGTGCGGGCGGCTTGGATATCGGCCCGCACCGGCGCCAGCACGACGGCTGGCAGGGCGGCGGCCAGCATTTCGTCCGCCGCCGCCAACCGCGCGCCGGCCTTGGGCCAATCGTCGGGCTCGCCCAGCACCAAAATGGCCCAGCGCCTGATCCAGGCCCGGGCC
>CAZVNU010000253.1:1794-3959 GCA_964628335.1 uncultured Phycisphaeraceae bacterium | reverse complement strand
GACAAATTTCCGTCGCCGGCCGCAGCCCCGAATGTGCGAACTCCCGTCAGCCGGCATTCACTCGCGGCGGGCGCCCGACAACCCGCCGCTGGGTCATGAATCCCTGACCATCCGCGAAGCCTATGACTTGGCGCGCAGGGTGTCAGAAGCCAGCGGCGTGCGCCGCGCCGGTGCGCTGGTGGTGGTCAACACCGAAGGCAAACTGGCCGGCATCTTCACCGACGGCGACTTGCGCCGCTTGGTAACCGCCGGCGGCGGTATTGACACCCCCATTCACCAAGCCATGACCAAAAACCCCAAGCGCCTGCACGCCAGCGACAAAGTACGCGACGCCGTGCACCTGATGCGCGAACTGCGCATTGACGAAGCGCCGGTGGTGGATGCCGATGGCGCGCCGGTGGGGTTAATTGATGTGCAGGATTTGGTTTCGCTCAAAGTCATTGAAGGATAATCCGCCCCATGCCCTCCCCCCACGCCATCAAACTTCTCCTGCTCGATGTCGACGGCGTCCTGACCGATGGCGGCCTGTACATGGACGACAACGGCCTGCAATCCAAGCGCTTTCATGTCGGCGACGGCCTTGGCATCCGCCTGGCCCAGCGCGCCGGCCTGACCATCGGCTTTTTGACCGGCAAGCAAAGCGGCATCGTCAAGCACCGCGCCGCCGAACTGGGGGTCGAACTGGTCGCCCAAGGCTCCAGCGACAAAGCCGCCGACGCCCGCTTGCTGGCGGAAAAAGCCGGCATTCCCCTGGCGCAAACCGCGCACCTGGGCGATGACCTGATCGACCTGCCGGCCTTTGGCGTGGTGGGTTACCCGATGGCGGTGGTCAACGCCGTGCCCGAAGTCAAAGCCGCCGCCCACTGGGTCGGCAGTATCCCCGGCGGCCACGGCGCCGCCCGCGAGGCGATTGAATTCATTCTCAAACAGCAGGGCAAGTGGGCGGAAGTGATCGCCAAATACCAGACCAACACGGTGCGGGATGGGCAGGGGTAAGCATCCCTACTTCGCCGCCAACTCCAATTCCACCTCCGCCATCACCGGCAAATGATCCGACGCTTGGTGCGCCAGTTTGCTGCGCACCGCGTGGGCATGTTGCACCGACACCCCGGTGGAATGGAATAGTTTGTCAATGGCCAGCATTGGCATGCGGGCGGGGAACGAGCGGAAGCGGCTCGGCGGGGCGGTCGCTTGCTGCAAGCCGGCGGGAGCGAGCCATCTGGCGCCCAATTGATTGCGCCAATCATTGGTGTCGCCGACCAGCACGGTGGGCCATTGACCGGAGGCCAGCCAAGTGGCGTGGTGCAGCAAATGATGGGCTTGAAAACTGCGCTCACCTTCGGCCAGCCCCAGATGCCAATTGACCAATCGCAACAAACCGCCGGGCGTCAAAATCATCGCCAATTGCGCCCCGCGCTCTTTTTTGACGCCTTGCCGCAGCGAAATGAGGTGCTGTTCGACAATCGGCCAGCGCGACAGGATCAAGTTGCCGTAACCGCCGCCGCGCTTCCAATGCACGGTGGGTTGGAAAAAAGCGGTATGCCCGGGGAATTCCGCCGCCAGCAGATGGGCCTGATCATGGGCCCTGAGGCGCTTCATGCCAAAAGCCACTTCTTGCAGGCAGATCAAATCCGGCGCCAACCCGGCCAACACCGCCGCCGCCCGCCCCAGGTCGTAGCGCCGGTCGGTGCCGCCGATGCCTTTGTGGATGTTGTAGGTGATCAAGCGCATGGCAGGCCTTTGGCGGGACGGGAATGACAAGAGTCTATCAGTGCCACCCGACCCACCCCCCCAGCAAACGCACCAGACCGTAAGCCAGGCGGCGTTTCAAGCGCAAATGCCACGGGCTTTCGACCAGTTCTTCCACGCGGATTTCCCGGCTGTCTGCATGCATGGCGGCCTCCAGACTGGCGCGCAATTGGGCGGCAAAGCCCGGGTCGTGAAGCACCAGATTGCCCTCTTGGGCCAGCAGCATGCTCAAGGGGTCGATGTTGCTCGAACCCACGGTGGCCCAGCCCTCATCCACCACCGCCACCTTGGCGTGCAAAAAACTGCGCTGGTAGGCGAACAGGCGCACGCCGGATTGCAGCAGTCGGGCATACAACTCCTGGCTGGCGTAATGCGCCAGGGGATATTCCACCACCCCTTGCAACAGCAGCACCACC
>CAZVNU010000253.1:0-1784 GCA_964628335.1 uncultured Phycisphaeraceae bacterium | reverse complement strand
CCGTGCCGTCGAGCTCGGTGCCCTCGACCACCGTCCCGCCGAGCTCGACCACCCGCACCCCGCGCCCGGCCGCCTCTTGCAAGGCCCGACGAAAGCGGCGGCCCGGCAAAAAATAGGCATTGGCCAGGATGATGTCCCGGCGCGCGCCATGAATGGCCTTCAAATAAGCTTTTTCGATGTCGCGGCGGTGGCGCACCATGTTGCGCACCAGCCACTGGGTGCGCTCCGGCATCAACACATGAAACGGCAGGCCGCTCCCGCTCGACGCGGCCGCCGGCAGCACCGGCAACCGGCGGTTGCGCGGCGCGTGGTTGCGCAGGCGGAACCGGCGCCATGCCACCCGGTTCCACAACTTGCGGTGGTCTTCATGGATGCGCAAGGCAGTCGGCCCTTCAACCTGCACCGCATAATCAAGGCGCAGTGGATCGCAGCCGGGTTGGCGCGGATCATCGTCGGTGATGTTGATGCCGCCGACCAGGGCCGTGTGGCCGTCCACCACCGCCACTTTGCGGTGCAGGCGCGTGAAGGCCGGGAACAGCCGGAACCGGTGGTAAACCATGGCCCGCACCCCGGCCGCCTTGAGCATCGGCAGCATGCGTTTTTGAAACAGCGGAGAGCCGAAGCCATCCACCAGCACGCGCACCTGCACGCCGCGTTCGGCCGCGCGCATCAGCGCCTGCGCCACCTGATGGCCGGTTTCATCCTGTGCGAAAATGTAGGTCTCAAGGCCGATGTCGGTCTGCGCCGCGTCAAAGGCGGCGATCAGGGCCGGAAAATAAACGGCCCCCGCCTCAAGCAAGGTCACGCGGTCGCCGGGAACAGTGGCTTGCAACATGGGGACATGCTAAGGGATGGATGGCGGGTTCAATTGCCCCGCAGCCGCCCGAGCCCCAAGCGCCGGTGGGTTTCGATGGTCTGGCCATAGCCCAGGCCCACCGCCTCTGCCACCGAGGCAGTCTGCACCCACACGAAATCCGGCGCGTGGTCGGCATCGCCGCCGATGCTCGGCCCTTGCGCGCCCGGCAGGTACAGGTCGCCGTGCATGCGCGCCATCATATCGCTCTCGCGCTGGGGGATGTGGGTCAGCGCCGCCGCCCACGGGCCGGGCAATGAAAGCGTGTCGTCGCCGCGCGCCAAAGCCAGCGCCAATTGCTGCTGCAAAAAAACGCCGGGCAGCACGGGCTCGCCGGCATCAGGCGCGTTTGGCGCCGACTCCAGCAACAACCACGGCGCATAGGGATCCTCGGGCTGGCGGCTGGATTGCATCTCCCACACCGCCGAAAAACCCTGGGCCATCGGCAGCCCCATGATGCGCAAGCCCGCGTCGGCCGCCGCCCACGACAGCAGGCGGGCCGGGATGCTCTCCACGGGAGATTGCCCCAGCGCCGCCCGCCACGGGATGACCGCCTGCAGCGGCAGGGCCGAACCGGCGACTTCGGCGGCGTCCAGTGTGGCGACCAGTTGCGCCCGGTCCAGCCGGGCGTCAAGGGCGATGGCCGAACAGCCTTCGATCATTTTTTTCCTGGGGGCATTGGGCCCTGCGTACTCGAATTTGAAAGCGGCCCGCACCACCAATTCGCACCAGCCGTCCAAGTGCGGCCACGGCCGGGACAGGTACCACAGCGTCTGGGCCAGTTGGATGCGCGGGACAATCACCGGTCAAAGCCCCCGGTATTCCGCGCTGCTGGTGCAGGTTTCATGCACGCGCACGGCAGAGAGCAAGGGCAGGGCCGGCTTCAATTGGTCCCAGATCCACTTGGATAAAACCTCGGCGGTCGGCACCT
>CAZVNU010000252.1:0-3964 GCA_964628335.1 uncultured Phycisphaeraceae bacterium | reverse complement strand
AAGACGGTCAAAAAGTGGATGCCAAAAGCATCATCCATTTGATGATGCTGGCCGCCGGCCAGGGGACCCGGATGCAGGTCGAGGCCCGTGGCTCGGATGCGCCCGGCGCGGTGGCGGCGGTGGTGGCGTTGTTTGAAGACGGCTTTGGCGAAAACTAACCCTGCGCGCACCATGGCAACTCCCGATTTTCCTGCTGCTCCCACCGTTGCGCCGGCCGCAACGCCCGCCCCAACACCCGTCCCGGCGCTGACCGCACGCCAAGCGCGCCGCCGCCGCATGGCCGGCATGCTGCCCACCTTGCTGACTTTGGGCAATCTGGTGTCCGGCTTTGCCGCCATCATCGCCGCCACCAAAGATCCCGCCGCGCCGGGTTTGGCCCTGCCCTTTGGTTTTTCACCCCTGTATGCCGCCTGCATGTTCATTTTGCTGGGCATGATTTGCGATGGCTTGGATGGCAGCGCGGCGCGCCTGACCCGCACCATGAGCCGGATGGGCGCCGAACTCGATTCGCTGGCCGATGTGGTGACCTTTGGCATCGCCCCGGCCATCATCGCCTGCCGCTTGGTGGGGGTGGACATGCCGTTTTTCTCACCCGAGTGGGGCGGCATGCTGCACAAGGCGGTGTTCGGCGCGGCGGCGGTGTATGCCTCCTGCACGGCCTTGCGTTTGGCCCGTTACAACACCGAAGACGCCTCGCCCGAAGCCCACGGCGGCTTCACCGGCCTGCCTTCGCCCGGCGCGGCCGGCGCGGTGATCGGTTTGGTCATGCTGTACGAAACCTTTGGCACCCACTACGACAGCCCGCAAAGCGAGATGGCCCGGGCCGCGTTGGCGGTCAGCGTGGTGGTGGCTTTGTTCCTGTTGGGGTTGGCGATGGTCTCGCGCTTGAGTTACACCCACATGATCAACCGCGCCTTTCGAGGCAGGGCCAAAATCATGCGTTTGGTGGTGGTGTTGGCGCTGGTGTGGGCGGCGGTGGTGAAGTTCAATTATGTGTTGCCGGCCTGTTTTTTGGCCTATGCGCTGACCGGTCCGATTTTTGCCGTGCTGCGGCGGCTGCATCGGGGCAAGTCCCAGCCGGCCAAGGCGGTCTGAGGATGAGCGCCGCAGAGCCCCCACTGAAAAATGAGCTTGACACCGCGACTCCAGCGCAAGTCGTGGCGCTGCATCTGGAAGACGGCCAGGTGCGCTTTCCCGCCACTTCGCCGCCGTCATTGAGGCAAAACCGGGTGGCCGGCGCCCTGATGGCTTTGCCGGCATTGGGCTTGCTTGGGGTGTCCGCCTGGTTGGTGCCCAGCGGCACCGGCATGGAGACCCACCGCCAGTTGGGCCTGCCGGCTTGCGGCATGTACCAAGGCAGCGGTCGGCCCTGTCCGACCTGCGGCATGACCACCGCCTTTGCCCATGCGGCGCATGGCGATTTGCTGGAATCCTTCATCACTCAACCGGCTGGCTGCCTGCTGGCCATCGCCTGCGCCATGCTGGTGCTGATCGGCGGCTGGTCGGCGTACAGCGGCATGAACGGCGCCAAACTGGTCGGCCGCGTGCTGGCGCGCAAACGGGTGTGGCTGGCGTGGGTGGCGTGGGTGCTGCTGGCTTGGGGCTGGACGCTGTGGCGCCACGGCGCATGAACTATGGCGACAAACTATGGCGACAAGGGCACGTCTTCGCGCCGGTTGGCTTGCAATGTCTCCGGCCAATCGGCGGGCAAGGGCAAGCGATTGACGCTTTCATCGTCCAACAAGTTTTGAAACGAGGCGCGCAACGCGCCTTGTTCCGCGCGGTCCAGCAACGGCACCACGCGCGTGAGCAGGCGGGTGTGATACAGGCCAGGCACCGGCTGAAAGCGCTGGCCGTCATGGAATGCCACGGCATCAAAGGTGTCGGAGGCGGCTGCGCGCAAGTTTGCCACCCACGCCGTTTCACAGACCAATTGATCGCAGGTCAGCAGCAGCAGCCAACCTTCATCATGGTGTCGCAGGCGGTGCAACAGGGCGGCTTCCAACCCCGCCACCGGCCCCAGGTTTTGACGGTCATCTTCCAGCGTGGGCAGGCCCAAATCGTCGTAAGCGCCGCGTTCGCGGGCCACGGCATGGGCGCAAGTCGCGCCCGCCGCAGCGGCCATGGCCGCGATGCGCACCAGCAGTGGGTGGCCTTGGCACAGGGCCCGTGCTTTGTCCGAGCCAAAGCGGGTGGAGCGGCCGCCGGCCAAAACATAGGCGGGTAGCGTGGTGGGCGGCGGCGTCACCGGCGAGGGCAAAGGCGAGTCGCTCATCCGTCCTTGACCTCGCCGCGCAGCGTTTCAATCGCATGCGGCAGAATGTCGAGCAAGGCCGCCAGCATTTCGCAGCTGCCTTTGGGCGAGCCGGGCAAATTGAGGACCAAGGTTTTTCCGATGGCGCCGGCCTCGCCGCGCGAGAGGTAGGTTTTGGGCGTGATGTCGTAGCAGCGCCGGCGCGCCAGTTCGAGCAGGGCCGGGTGGCGGCGCTCCAAAATCTGCGCGGTGGCTTCGGGCGTGAAATCGCGCGGCGCCAAGCCGGTGCCGCCGGTGGTCAAAATCAAATCCACTTGGCCGACAAAGCGCAAAATGCCTTCGCGTACCGAGTCGATGCCGTCAGGCACCAGCGCATAGTCCACCTGGCTTGCGCCCAGCCGGCTGCGGCACAGCGCCATCAAGCCGGGGCCGGAAGCATCGGCGCGCTCGCCCCTGGCGCAGCGGTCGGAGACGGTGAGGATGGCGACGCTGGGGGCGGTCACGACGGCTCCTTGGCCTGCCACAGGCCGTGTTTGCCGCCGCCTTTTTCCAGCAGACGGATGCCCTCGATCACCATGCCGGGGTCCACCGCCTTGCCCATGTCCACCACGGTCAGGGCGGCCACCGCCACGGCGGTGAAGGCTTCCATCTCGACGCCGGTTTTGGCTTCCACCCGGGCGGTGGCCTTGAGGTAAACCGCCGGGCCGTCGGCGCGTTCGACCACTTGGGCTTCGATGTCGATGCCGTCCAAGGGCAGCGAGTGGCACATGGGGATCAGTTCATCGGTGCGCTTGGCCGCCATGATGCCGGCGACCCGGGCCACATCCAGCAGGTTGCCTTTGGCCACGGCATGCGTTTGGATTTTTTCGGCCAAGGCCCGGCTGATGCGGACAAAGCCCTCGGCACAGGCATGGCGTCGGGTGATTGGTTTGGCTGCGACATCCACCATCTTGGCGCGGCCATCCGGGGTCAGGTGGGTGAGGTTGGCCATCTTCTGGATTCTCAATGCACTTGTTCGACGGCGGTGATTTCCGGCACTTTTTCCTTCACGCAGCGCTCGATGCCCATGTGCAGGGTCATGTGGCTGGAAGGGCAGCCCACGCAGGCCCCCAGCAGGCGGATGCGCAGGACGCCTTCTTGGGTGATTTCCACCAATTCCAAGTCGCCGCCGTCGTCCTGGATGGCCGGGCGGATGCGGTTCAAGACCGTCATCACGCGTTGGTGCAACGAGGGCGGGGGCAGTTCGGCGGCGCCGGTGGGCGGCGGGGTGGGGGTGGCGGACATGCAAGAATTGTAGGGGGGGCTGGCTTTCACTGCGGCGCCCTTGTATGCTGGCGCGTCGTTTGTCCGCCCGCTCCCTTGCTTTCACGGATTATTCCATGCGCTTGCCCCTTCATGCCGCCGGTTTTGCTTCGCTTTTCGCCTTGGTCGCCGGCTTGGCCGGCTGCGCTTCAAGCGTGGTGCTGGACCCCGCCGGTTACGGCGCCCCGCCCGCCGCCAACTCGATTGATTCGCAGGTGCGCGCCAGCATCAACGCCCAGTTGGGCGAGCGCGCCCCGGACAACATCGCCATCGGCCAGCCAGCCAGGGCGTATCACGCCAAATTGTCGTTTGGTTCCAACCAAGTGCTCTGGCAGGGTTACGCCGTGCCGGTGGTGATGGATGTGGACACTCTGGGCGGTCGGCGTGTGATCGGCCGCCATTACGCGG
>CAZVNU010000251.1:0-3983 GCA_964628335.1 uncultured Phycisphaeraceae bacterium | reverse complement strand
GGCATGGGGTTGGCGGCACTGCCGCTGGGCTACCTTTCGTGGCGCTTCATCGAACAGCCGTTCCGCGGCGACCGCCTCAAAGGCTGGCCGCTGTTCGCAAGCTGGGCCGGCATCAGCCTGGTTTTTCTTGCGCTGACCCTTGTCATCAAGAAAAACAACGGGTTTGAATCCCACATGCCGGAACGCGCCAAACAATTTGCGGCGTACGATGTGAAAAGCCTCTATTTCGACTTGGATACCCCCAACCGTCCACCCGTGGACAGCAACCTCTACGGCGACCTGGCCAAGCCTCCCCATCTGGTCCTGTGGGGCGACAGCCACGCACAGGCTTTGCGCAAGGGATTGGGGGAGATCGCCCACGCCCATGGGGCTTCGATCCGTTTTTACGGCCGAGGCGCCAATGGGCCCATCGTGGGGATGCGAAAATTGAGGCCGGGCTGGGTCGGGGCAAGCAAGCCGGAAAACGACCAGGCCTACAACGCCCAAGTCCTGCAAAAGATCGTTGACGATGACGCCATCCGGGGAGTCATCTTGGCGGCGCGCTGGTCGACCTACACCGAGGGAAAGCCGGAACTTGACGGAAACCCGGGAAAACCCATCATCGGCCGGCAGGATGGGTCGCCCTTCGCCGACACCCAGGAAGCGCGCCAATCCTATGCGGACAACATCCGCGATACCGTTGCCCGGCTACGCGCCGCCGGCAAAACCGTCTTTTTGGTTTACCCCTCGCCGGAACTGCCTTTCCACGGCCCCAAGACCCTCTCGCGGGAGGTTTTGATCGGCCACGATGTCGACCGCATCGAAGTGCCCGCCGACGGTATTTTCTTTACCCGGCAAGCCTTCGTGATGGGTGTTTTGGATTCGCTGCCGGACGGGCCGGACCTGGTCCGCATCAAGCCCCACACCTTGTTGATTGAAAAAGGGCATATCCGCCTCATGGACGGCGACAAACTGTTTTACTTGGACGACAACCACCTGAGCCTGGATGGCGTCCGGCTGCTGCGCCCCTTGTTTGATCCAATCTTCAACCCTTAATCCATGTCGCCGCCTTTGTCTTCCCCCACCGCGCCCGTCGCCCTCATCCTCTTCAACCGCGCCGACACCCTCGCACGGGTGTTCGCCGCCGTGCGTGCCGCCCGACCCGCGCATTTGTTCCTGATCGCCGACGGCCCCCGCGCCGATCGGCCGCATGAAGCGCAACTCTGCGCCCAAGCCCGTGCCGTGGTTGCGGATGACGAAATCGACTGGCCGTGCACCGTCATCCGCGAGTTTTCAGACACCAACCTGGGCTGCAAAGAGCGGGTTGTTTCCGGCATCAACCGCCTGTTCCAAACGCATGAAACAGCGATCATCCTGGAGGATGACTGCCTGCCGGATGCGTCCTTCTTCCCCTATGCCTGCGAATTGCTCGAGCGCTACCGCGACAATCCCGACATCATGTGCATCGCCGGCTCGCGCTATGACGGCATGGCCCCCGCGACGGGCGCAAGTTATCAAATAGGCGCCATGCCGATCATCTGGGGTTGGGCGACTTGGCGCCGGGCTTGGGCCGGCTACGACCCGGCCATCCGGTCATGGGCGGAGGATTCCCATGCGCAATTGGGGCATCTCCTGGACCTTGTCGGCGCCGGCCGCGCGCCATGGCGACACCTCTTGCGCAGCCGCATCGAGTCGGCCCTCGACCATGTGTACCACGGAAAAATGAACACTTGGGACTACCAATTCCTCTACCACGTGCTCAAGTGCCGCGGGAAATGCATCATCCCCGGCAAAAATCTGGTCATCAACATCGGGTTTGACGGCCGCGCGACCCATACCGACGGCAGGGCCAAAGAAGCGGATCGGGTGCTTGGCTCCCTATCCTTTCCATTGCAGCATCCCGGTTCGCTGGAAACCGACCGTGCCCTGAGCCAAACCCTTTTTCGCAAAAATTTCATGAGTGCGGACAGTTCGGAGCCCCCGATCATGCATGCCATTGCGCAGCCGCCCCAAAAACCCCGTGGCTTACAAAAACTGAAGCGAAAATTGGCGCGCTCGCTGATGAAGCGGCTCGGCTATCCGCCGCTGGCTGATTGAAAAGGGTCGGTGTCCATCCAGTCAACCCGCTTATCTGTCTGCCGCCGCTGGCGCAAACACCGGCTCAAACATCGGTTTGAGCAGGCGGGCGCCGTCCAAACTCAAGTGGTCGTCATCGTAGTACAGCACATTGCCGGCATCCATCAGGCGCAAATGGCCGTCTTTGATCAGCGACTCATGCGGTTTGAGACGGATCAAATCGGGACCGTCGGGCAGTGAATCGAACAGGTTGAGCACAAAGGCCTGCCGTCCAAAAAACACCTGGTCGGCGGCGATGCGGAAATCCTCCGGCTTGCGGCCCTCGATCACTTCCTGCGCCAACGTTTCGGGGATCAGATGGCCGGTCTCCGGCACGGGATAAACCAAATACACTTTCTTGCCGGCTTGGCGCAGGCGGGCCACGGTAGCGCGGAATTTCAACGCGTAATCAGCTTCCGCCTGCCTGTGCCCGGCGGCGTCCGGCGCTTTTTCGCGTTTTTCCGCCGGACCGTATTGCCATGTCGGCCCTTGCAGATGCTGCGACCAGCGCGCCATCAACACCACTGAATGGATGGCGGCATCGGCCTCCACCGCCCGCATCACTTGCTCGGCATACGAGCCTTTGGTTCCATCGGCAATGGGGGTGCCGCCCGGCCTGCCGTAGAAACGGAAAGAGGCACCGTGGCTCTTGGCGACCCGCCCCAATTCATGAGCAATGGCATCCGCATGACTGTCACCCCACAGGACCCATTGCGGGTTTTTGCTCAAATCGCCATACACCAAGGCTTCGGCGACGGGGCGCTCATGGAACTCCTTGATACTGACCGGGTCGCGCGAATCGGAAAAAGCCAGAATTCTCCGGGCCTCGGCAGGCATGCGGGTGAACAGGCCGTGGGTTTTTTGGCCAACGATGGAAAATGCGATGAATGCAACGCTCAAAGCGCCCCACACCCCCCAAATCAGTTTGGGCTTCAATTTGGCCAGTCTGGCGGGTTGCTCGATCCAGCGCCAAGACAGGTAGGCCAAGGGAAAGCAGGCCAGCGCCACCCACACGCGGGAGGCGGTATGGTCCGGGTCATCCAGATTCAAGTAGTTTTGGAACACCAGCAAGGGCCAATGCAGCAAATAAGCCGAATAAGAAATCAGTCCCACCCCCACCAACGGCTTGCGTGAAAGGAACCAGCGTGACGCCCCCTGTTCCTGCGCACCCGCGGCGATCACCAACGCGGCGCCCACGCACGGCAACAAGGCGGCAACCCCGGGAAATTGCGTGCCGGCGTCATAGCACGCCATGGCGCCAAGGATCATGGCCAATCCCGCCAACCCGGCGCCATGGGCCTGCACCTTGCCCAACCGCGGCAGGCGGAAGGCCAGCAGCGCACCCACCGTCAGTTCCCAGGCACGGAAAGGCAGCAAGAAGAAGCAATCCGCCTGGTGCGTGCGGATGCGCCACACGCACAAGGCCAGCGACACCAGCCCCAAGCCGGCCAGCGCCTTGAACAGAGTCGGGCGCGCCCACTTCAACCGCTGGGCCAGCAGCAAAACCAAGGGGAACACGATGTAGAACTGTTCCTCGACCGCCAACGACCAAGTATGCAGCAAGGGCATGGCATCCACCCCCTTGGCGAAATAGCCGCCGGTCCTGACATTGAAACGGATGTTGGAAATGGACCCCGCCACATATTTGGTGTCCCCCGCCAAGGCCTCGAAATCCCAGCGCCGCATGCACAGCCAGCCGGCCAGCAAGGTCAGGCCCAACACCGCAAAGCAGGCCGGGGCGATGCGCTGGATGCGCCGTTCATAAAAATTTTTGAGCGACAAGCCGCCTTTTGCCATCTGCCGCAGCAGGATGGAGGTGATCAAAAAGCCGGAAATGACGAAGAACACATCCACCCCCACGAAACCGCCGGGCACCAGCGTCTTGTCAG
>CAZVNU010000250.1:0-3992 GCA_964628335.1 uncultured Phycisphaeraceae bacterium | reverse complement strand
TCGACAACCGGGAACTTTGAAGCAAAGAACCCCGACCGTCAGGGAGGGGATAACATCCGCATCCCAGTCCCCTCCCTGACGGTCGGGGTTCTTTGGCCCACCACCCCCTTCCACCGATCCCCCATGTCCCACAAACCCTGGGAGCACGCCAAATCCAGCGGCTCCGAAACCAATCCGCTCGCCGCCCGCTTCGTCTCCTCGCTGGATTACGACAAGCGGCTGTACAAGCACGACATCATGGGCTCACGCGCGCAAGCCCGCATGCTGGCGACCCAGACCATCATTTCCGAGGCCGACCGCGACGCCATCCTGGCTGGTCTCGATGAAATCGAAGCCGAAATCACCGCCGAAGGCGATGCCTGGAAGGGCTGGAAAATCGAACTCGAAGATGTCCACATGTGCGTGGAAGCCGCGCTGGTCGCCAAGACCGGCGATGCCGGCCGCAAACTGCACACCGGGCGCAGCCGCAATGACCAGGTCGCGTTGGACTTGCGCCTCTGGTGCCGCGAAGCCGAGCAGGAATTGCAAAAGAAATTCTTCGCCCTGGTCAGCGCCTTTGTCGACATGGCCGACCGCTGCGGCAAGGTGGTGATGCCCTCCTACACCCATCTGCAGCGCGCCCAGCCGATCGTGGCCGGCGCCGAGTTGCTGGCGTGGGCCGATGCCTTTGACCGCTGCGCCCACCGCGCCCACCTGCTCGGGCAACTCTCCGATGAAAATCCACTGGGTAGCGGTGCCATCGCCGGCTCCTGCCTGCCGCTGGACCGCGACCACACCACCGACGAACTCGGCTTTTCCGCCACCGGCAAAAACAGCCTGGACGGCACCGCATCGCGCGACGCCGCCCTTGACACCGCCTGGACCCTCTCGATGGCGGCCATGTGGCTGTCGCGCTTTGCCGAGCAGTGGATCATCTACGCCTCGACCGAGTTTTCGTTCATCAGCATGGGCGACGATTACACCACCGGCTCCTCGATGATGCCGCAAAAGCGCAATCCCGACATGCTCGAATTGATTCGCGGCAAGTCCGGCCAGGCCTACGGCTCCCTGATCGCGCTTTTGACCATGTGCAAAGGCATCACCATCGGCTACAACCGCGATTTGCAGGAGGACAAAAAGCATTTGTTCGCCGCCTACGACTCGGTCTGCGACTCCCTCGACATGGCCGCCGGCCTGGTCAAAACCGCCGCCTTCCGCGATGACAAAATCGCCCCCACCATGGAACGCGGCTACCTCGACGCCACCGGCTTGGCCGAATACCTCGTCGCCAAGGGCATCCCCTTCCGCACCGGCCATCAGGTGGTGGGCTACCTGGTCCACCTGTGCGATGAAAAGCAACTGTTCGAACTGAAGAAGCTCACCTTGGCCGATTTCAACGCCGCCTGCGCCAAATACAAACTGCCCGAAGTTTGCGCTCCCGACCTCTACGACTGGCTGGGCGCCGACAATGTGGTCAAACGCTACCAAAGCGCCGGCAATGCCGGATTGGCCGGCTTTGAAGCGCAATTGGAGCACTGGAAAGTGCGCCTGTTCGCGGCCTCGGAGGAAGCCAGCCAAACCTGCGGCAGCACCGGGTGCTGCGGGTAAGGGGATGCGGAATCCGCCCTTGACCACTGGGAAGCACTGATCACCGCCGCCCGCTGGCGCACACCCGCCGAATTGCGGCAAGCCATTGGCAGCGCCGATCCCATCAAGGTTGCCAGCGGTCGAACCGTCTGGGTCTTCAACATCCAAGGCAACCACCACCGCCTAATTGCAGCGATTCACTTCAACACCCAGATGATTTTCATACTGAAAATCATGACCCACACGCAATACGACAACCCAACATGGAAGGATGAATTATGAGCCACGCCACCCAAGATACCCCTTCTTTCAAGCAAATGCCCAAGACTTTTGACGGTCTGTGCCGCCGCCACCCGTTGCGCCCCGTTCACGGGTACACCGAATGGGAAGAAGCCTCTGACATGGTGCATGCCTTGGCCGGTTTCCCCCTCAACCAAGACCAGGAAGATTACCTGGAATCGCTGGCAACCTTGATTGAAGACTACGAACACACGCACCATGCCAAAGACTTGTCCCATGTCACGACACGCGGCGTGTTGCAGATGCTGATCGACGAAAACAACATGAATGCCTCTGATCTTGGCGAACTTTTGGGAAATCGCTCACTTGGCTCGAAAGTTTTGCGCGGCGAGCGGGCGCTGTCCAAGGCAAATATCGTGGCGCTTTGTGAAAGGTTTAAGATTTCGGCGGATTTGTTTTTTAGGGGGTGAAACTGCTCTAAACACCCAATTTTTCCGCCAATATCTTGCGGAAAACATCCAGCGGCGCCTCTTGTCCTGTCCATGCTTTGAATTGCGCCGCCGCCTGGCGCACGAACATCTCGGTACCGGGGATGCAAATGCAACCGGCTGCCTTGGCCTGCTTGAGCAATTTGGTTTCGAGCGGGTTGTAGACGGTATCGAATACCACCACGCCTGGCTTTAAAGCCGGGTGGCCGTCGGCCAACGGCGAAGTGTCAATATTGGGCGTCATGCCCAAGGGTGTTCCGTTGACCAGAATGTCGAATTCCGTCTGTGCCAAGTCGTCGAGCAAACAGGCGGCAGCGGAAAAGTCGTCAGCCAACTTCTTTGCCCGCGACATGGATCGGTTGAAGATCGCCACTTGCGCTCCGCCTGCGGCGAAAGCTGCCACCGCTGCGCGCGCCGCGCCGCCGGCGCCCACCACCGCCACGCGTATGCCATCAAAAAGTTCGCTATTTTCAATTCCTCCCGACCGCCCCGTGACCGCAGCCACCGCCTCCATGATGGCAGCATAATCGGTATTGCGAGCCGACATCTGACCCAATTCCACCGCCAGCGTATTGGCCGCGCCGATCACGGAAGAAAGGATCTCCACCTCACCGCCCTTCTCCTCCACAAACCGCAACAAATTCTCCTTATGCGGAATCGTCACCGATGCCCCGCCGAAATCCATCCCCTCACACCCGATCCAAGCATCCAAAGCGCAACTGAGATTCTCATAGCCCTCCTCAATCCGCATCGGCACATACACCCCATCAAAGCCCACCGCCTCAAATCCCGCATTGTGGATGGCCGGCGACATGGAATGTCCGACCGGGCAGCCGATCACGCCGTAAACCTTGGTGGTCGCTTTGATGTCGTCCCAGCGGTACAGGTCCTTCATTTCCGCCAAAAGCGGCTGCCCCGGCGCGGTGCCGCTGGCTTTGTCCAAGGCGGCAAAGGTCATGAAGGCTTCCCATTTACCCGCAAGAACCCGCGCAGGCAGACCTGCCTCGCCCATGGGAATGGCCACACCAAACTTTTTGACCGCATTGGCTTGGCGGATCAATTTGGCCGCCTGCGCGCAATCCTCGATTCCTTGGCTCTTCCAAGCCACTTTGGCCACATCACACAAAGGTTCGGCAAGTATTTTTCCAAAGCAATCGTCCAAGTCCACCGGCTTTGCCGAGAAATCATGCGACGACAAGATCAAATGCGGAAGGTTCACATCCGGCAATTCTGCCGTATCCAACAAAGGACCAAGCCGCTCCTCCCACAAGCCACGGTGTTGCTTCCATTTTTCCCATTCCACATCCAAGGCAAGAAGCAGGCTGCCTTCCCTCGCTTGTTTTGCCAACGCTTCGTACAGCGCCACACGGACCGCTTCTGGACCATCGAATCCGCCTGTCTCGCAAGCGTGGCGGCAGGTGACGATGCACAGCAAGGGCGATGCGGCAACCAGCGCACACACATCGGCGATGGCTCCGGCATGCCGATCCACCCGGTACTCCACGGCATCGGCACCGCCAGCCTTGGCAATTTGCGCTTGGGCAAGGGCTTGGTGCACGGTTTCAACGGTGATGGGGACCACAAGGAGCGTCATGCTGCGTAAGGTAGCACCTGGGCGCCGCCCCGGCCCGTCACACCAGGGTTGGCGGGTCAAGGAACCCCGACCGTCAGGGAGGGGACGCTGGCACGCTATTTCGG
>CAZVNU010000249.1:0-4019 GCA_964628335.1 uncultured Phycisphaeraceae bacterium | reverse complement strand
TGAAGGCCGGCCAGCGGAACCAGGATTTTTTGGGTTTGGGTTCGTCCTTGGCGGGGGCTGCGGCTGCAACTTCGCCTTCAACGGCCGGGGTCTTGGCATGTTCCACCACTTTGGCGGCGCCGGTTTTGCCCCACTTCCACAGGGCGAACACGGTTTCTTCGGTGGCCAGCAGCAACCCGACAAAGGCGGTGGCGCCCATCATCAGCAAGGTGCCAAGGTCGTTGAAGCGCAGCACCAGATGATGGCTGATGAACTCGCCAAGCAGGCCGCCGGGCTGATGGGGGGTGGCCAAACTTTTGGAGGGGAAGGCGGTGTGCACGAGCACGCTCAGCGACACCGCCAGCAGCAGCAGGCCGATGGCGCGCATGGCCGGTCCGGCCAGGGGCCGCTTGCAGGCGCGCAGCACCAGATAGGCCGAGATGCCAAGGATCAGCGCGCCCAGGCCCCAGGGGCCGAACATCATCAGCAATTCGGAGGAAATCCACGCACCCACCGGGCCGACCCAGTTGGTGGCCACTTCATTGGGCACACCCTCGACGCTGTTGGGGGCGTCTTTGGGGTCGTATGAAATCACCGAGGCCACCACCAGCAGCCACAGCAGGGTGCCGCAAGTCCAGAGCATGATGACGGCCGACGTGAGTTTGCCGGGCGCGGCGGGCGGCGCGCCTGACGCGGCGGCATTGGCGGGCGGGGCGTTTTTTTCGGTGGGCTTTTTGGCCATGAGAGGATCCGTCCATGGGAATAAACAGGCGCTTGGCGCGCCCCATGGGGTTATCGGTTGTTGGGGAAAATCCGGCTACAAAAACCGTTATGGGTGCACGCCGGTGGAGCCGAAACCGCCCTCGCCGCGGGCGGTTTCCGACAATTGGGCCACCTCGTGCCACACGCACACCGGCACTTGCGCCAACACCATCTGCGCGATGCGCATGCCCGGCTCCACCGTGAAGGTGGTTTGGCCAAGATTGATCAGTGCCACTTTGACTTCGCCGCGGTAATCGGCATCAATGGTGCCCGGGCTGTTGGGGATGCTCACGCCGAACTTGCAGGCCAGCCCGGAGCGAGGACGAATTTGCAATTCAAAACCGGGCGGAATGGCCACCGAAAAACCGGTGGGGATGAAGGCGATGGCACCCGGCGCAATTTTCATTGATTCATCCAAATTGGCATGTACATCCATGCCGGCGGCATGGGCTGTTTGATAAGCAGGCAAAGGTTGGTTGTTGCCGGACAGACGCAGGATTTGGACGGGGATTTGCATGGAAGGAGGGTCGGGTTCGCCCGACCAGTTGGATGTTGGATGTGGGGGGACATCGGAGTATAGAAAAAGCTCCCTTCACCGTTTTGACGACCAGTGCGGCAACAGGGCTGGCGGGTCACGCGCGTCATCCCTTTGAAAAGGAGCCCCGACCGTCAGCCCAGGTGGGAGGGCGGACTTCAGTCTGCCGCGTGCCGCCAGGCGGCACGGCTGAATCGACTCCAAAGACCTGCGACCCCCGGGGCGCAATGACGCCTTGCGGGTCGTTGTTCAAACAAGCTCTCTTGCCGTTCCTTTTGGCTGCTGCGCAGCCATTGGCAGACTAGAAGTCCGCCCTCCCAGCAATAACGTGCCAGCGCCCCCTCCCTGACGGTCGGGGCTCCTTGACCCGCCAGCCCTGTGTGGCGCCGGGGGTTTGTTGTTTTCAAAGCCAATCTGCCGGGCCTGGTTTCCGCGTGTTATTGCTTGGCGGCTTCCTTCTCCGCCAAGTCAAGCATCGCGCCCACGCCGCGCACGAAGCCGACATACTGGCCGGCTTCCGGCACATTGTCGCTCCACTCATCCTCATGCTCGATGGAGATGTTGCCCTTGAAGCCCTGCCGGCGCAATTCGCGCAGGATTTTTTCGAATTCCAGGATGCCGGTGCCGGCGGGGATGTTCTTGGTCTGGCGGCCGATTTCGGCGCGGTCCTTGAAGTGGCAGCACATCATGCGCCCCTTGAGGATCGCGATGGCGTCCAGCGGGCGGATGCCCGAGGAGGCCCAGTGCCCCACATCGCCGCAAGCGCCGATGCGGGGGTCGCGATCCTTGACGACGCTGAGGACATAATTGGGATCCCACACCTTGTATTCAGGTTTGTCCGGAATGCGCGGGTGTTCGTGGAAGGCGACATGGATGTCGAATTCCTTGACCAGTTTTTCAATGGTGTCGATGGCGTCCACCGATTCGGTGGTGATGCCGTACATGCCCATTTTCTTGGCGAAAACGAAGATCTTGCGGGCCTCGGCTTCGTTTTGCGGGATGCCCACCACGCCGAAGTTGGCGGCCTTGACCTTGTGTTTGGCCAGGTGGGCCTTGAGCGCCTCGATCTGCGCGTCGGAGAGGTCGGGACCGACCTTGGTGCCGTCCGTCTTGGACAGGCGCTGGCCGGGGAACAGCTCGATCACACGGGCGCCGGCCTTGGCGGTTTTTTCGATGGCCTCAAAGGCGGAGAAGTTTCTGAACATCCAAGCTTGGCAACCGATGGCGAACCCGTGTTGTTTGACCTCTTCCGGCAGATCGCTGGCCGAGGCGGCCATCACGGCAGGTTTTTCGTGGTTGCAACAGGGCTTGGGGCAGGCCGGGGTGTTGGCGGCGCAGGCGCCCAATGTGGCGAATGCAGCGGCAAGAGCCAGCAGGGAGGGATGATGCATGGGGAATTGGGTTGGGGGAAGGAGGAGGCAAGGATGCGCCGCAGGCGGATTCATTACACCGGAATGCCCGGATTATTGCGTCGGATCGGCCCGCCAAATGCGGGTTTCCAGCGCCCAGATTTTTTCGGTGAACTCGCCAGCCACCCCTTCTTTGGGGTTGCCGCGGTCGGCGGCGGCCAGCACCATGTTCATTTTGGCGTCCATGTTGTCCAAGTGGGCGACCAGGATGGCCTCGGGGGTGGCGGGAATTTTGGCCGCGCCGAATTCCGGCTTTTCATGGTGCGACAGCACGATGTGGGTGAGGGCCAGCAGGATTTTTTCCGGCACCTTGAGTTTGGCGGCGCCAAGTTCCTGGTCTTCGCAGGCTTTGGACTTTTCCGCCAGCAAGATCGCGCCCCGGGCGATGTGCCCGACCAATTGGCCGTCGGTGGTGTAGGCGAAGCCGTTTTCCCACGACAATTCGGTGCATTTGCCCACATCGTGCAGAAACAGGCCAAACAGCACGATGTCGCGGTTGACATGGGGGTAGAAGGGCAGGATTTTTTCGGCCATTTCCATCAGGCCCAGCGTGTGCTCGAGCAAGCCGCCCAAGAAGGCGTGGTGCAGCGAGGTGGCGGCCGGGGCCATGCAGAATTTGTCCATCAGCTCGCTGTCTTCCAGATAACGGTCGGCCAGGCTGCGGATGGCCGGATGCCGCAATGAGCCCAAAAGCGCCATCAGGCTGCGGAACATTTCATCCACATTTTTGGCGGTGCAAGGCAGCAATTCGGCCATTTCATCGCGAGAAGGGGTGTGCGGGGCGATGCGGTCCACCACGATTTGGACTTCGCCTTGGTAAGACTGGCTTTGGCCTTCGATGTAAACAAAGCCATCTTGCGGCAAAGAGGCCGCTTCTTCGCCGGAAGAGGACCATTTGCGCCCCGGGGTACGACCGGTTTTGTCAGCCAACACCATTTTGAGGTAATCCCCGCCGTTTTTGGTCTTGCCCAGTTGCAGGTTTTGCACGGCATACACCCCGGCCAGGCGTTGGGCCGGCTTAAGGTCTTTGATGTAAGTGTGGTCGGAAGGGGCGGATGGGGCCATGGATGGGATGGGCAGGGGGTGAAAGGGTGGATGCCAGTGGGCGTATCACAGGGGGCGGATGGTAGCAGCGGAAAAACATAAAACAAGCGAAAATGCCGGATAAAAAGCCATCTGCGCACATGTCGGCCATTTTTCAGAGTGACCGGTTTGACAGGCATATTGGGGAGCGCTATCATTCCCCTCCCCAAACGGTGAGCCGGAAGGCGAGCCAGGCGGGGAAAACGGAGTCAAGTCCCTTGGAAAAGGGGCGAAAACGACGGAGGTCTTTG
>CAZVNU010000248.1:0-4025 GCA_964628335.1 uncultured Phycisphaeraceae bacterium | reverse complement strand
GGTAATGGTTGGTGTTGCGCCCATCGGCCTTGGCCCGCGCCAACCCGGATTGCGATACCCCGGCATGGTGTTTCTTCAGAAAGTCCCGCACCTGGGTTTCGTTCCCGGCCTCGTCCACGCTCACGGTGATGAACTCAAAATCGCGCGAATCAAACTGGCGCGATAGCGACACCAAATCGGGGAATTCCTGCACGCACGGCGCGCACCAACTGGCCCATACATTGATCAGGCGGTGGTTGCCGCTTTTGTGGGTCCGCAATGCGGCCACGCCCTTGGCATCAATTTTTTCCACGCTGATCGGCAACTGCGCCCAGGCGGTGGTTTGCGCTTCAACCCGGGTTTTTTTCTCGCGCCATTTGGTCGAGCAGCCCATCGGCTTGGTCTGCGGCACGGCCACCGGTTTGCCGGCCAGCAGGGCTTGCACCGCGTTGCGGGCATCGGCCGATTTCACCGAGGCTTCGTCGGTGTAATACGAATCGTCAAAGCGGCCGGCATAGCGCAATTGGCGGGCCTGGTCGAACACGAACACATGCGGGGTGGCCAGGCAACCGTAAGCCCGCGCGGTGCGCTGTTCGTCGCCGTCATAAAGATAGGGGAAGTCCCAGCCCAGCTTTTCGGCATAAGGCTTCATATCGGCGAAAGAATCGGTGAATTCGCCGTAGCCCAGTTCGTTGATGCTCAGGCCGTCGGGGTGGTTGGGGTTGATCGCCACCAGGGCGAAACTTTGGTCACGAAATTCCTCGCGCATTTTTTGCAGGCGCTTTTCCATGGCATGCGAAGTCGGGCAATGGTTGGAGGTGAAGAGCACCATCAGCACCTTGGCCGAGGCGAAATCCTTGAGGCTGTGCGTGCGGCCGTCAATGCCCGGCAGTGCGAAATCCGGCGCCGGATCGCCAAGGGCCAGGGTGTGCAAATCGGTGGGATGGCCGGAGGGGCCAAGCACATGCGAAAGCGCCGGCAAGGGTGGCGCAGCCGGGGCGGGAGGCTGGGGGGGGGGGGCGGTGGCTTCCGGCTTGGTGCAGGCGGCCAGGGTGAGCGGCAGCAGGAAGAGCCCAAGGAGGCAACGATTGAAGGTCATGGCCATGCAAAGTCCTCAAAAAAGGGGCAAGAGCGTATTGCGGATGATAGTCGGGCCGATCTCCCATCAAGCGGCGCCTGGGTTTGAATTTGAACCAAGGGACATTGACCACGGGACAGACCTCTTTGCCTTTTGTGGGCTTCTTGCCTCGCCCATTGACACCCCCATCCCCGAGCCTTACGCTGCCGCCCCCATGCCCCCGGCCACCACTCATCGAGAGCGCCTCAAGACGGTGTGCGCTTTGGCGCTGTGGCCGGTGCTTGAAAATGCGTTGCGTTGGACGGTGGAAGCCACCGACACCTTTGTCGCCGGCCACCAGCCCCATGCCCTGGCCGCTGCCGATGCGGTGGGGGTCACCACCTATATTGATTGGTTCATGGGCCTGATGCATTCGGCCGTTGGCGTCGGGGTCACCGCGTTGGTGGCGCGGGCGGTGGGGGCCGGGCACCGGGGCAGTGCGCGGGCGGCGTTGGGCCAGGGTTTGCTGCTGGGGGTGATTGCCGGCGTGCTCTCGGGGCTTGCCGGCTTGGCGCTCTCGTATGGCATGGGGCCGGCCTTTGGCCTCTCGGAAGAAGCCGCCGGTTTGGCCGCTGTGTATTTACGGATACTGGCGTTTAGCATGCCTTTTTCAGCGATTTTGGCGGTGGCTTGCGCCGCCATGCGCGGGGCCGGCGACATGCGCACGCCGCTGTTGTTGATGCTGGGACTCAATGCCGTCAATACGCTGTGCACGGTGTTGCTGGCCGGCGTCACGCTGCCATCGGGCCAAAAAATCGGCTTGGGGTGGGGTGTTTCCGGCATTGCCGCCGGCACCGCCATTGCCTATGGCGCCGGCGCGGTGATGGCGCTCATCGCCCTGCGTTTTGAATGGACGCCGGTGCGATTGATTTGGCACCGTCTGCGCCCCCACGGCGCCACCTTGCACCGCATTTTGCGGGTGAGCCTGCCGGTGGCGATGGAATTCGCCGGCATGATGGCCGCCAATTATTTGCTTTTGCGCATCGTGTCGCAAGTGCCCGAAGCCGGCGCGTTGGGGGCGCACATCATCGTGCTGCGGGTGGAATCCCTGTGCTTCTTGCCCGGCCTTGGCATGGCGGCGGCCGCCGCGACCCTGGTCGGACAGGCTTTGGGCCGCCACGCCCCGGATGAAGCCCGCCGCCTGGGTTGGCTGTGCGCCGGCCTGACCGTGGGCATCATGGGTTTGCTGGCCCTGCCCATCGCCCTGTTCGCCAACCATTTCGCCCACCTGTTTTCCAACGAGCCCGCCCACCTGCTGACGGTGCCGGCCTGTATCGTGGTGGCGGCCTTGGCCCAGCCGCTGTTCGGCTTGCAACTGACCTTGGGCGGCGCCTTGCGCGGCGCCGGCGACACCCGGCCGATCGCCCTGTTCAACGCCCTCACCTTGCTTGGCCTGCGCCTGCCTTTGGCTTGGATATTGGGGTTGACCTGGTCCTTCGGCCTGCTTGGGGTGTGGACCGCCATGATGCTGGAACTGGGCCTGCGCGGCGCGTTCGCGGCCTTTTGGTTTTGGCGGGGGGGCTGGGCGAGGGTGAGGGTTTGAGGGGGGAGGTAGAAAAAGCAATGATGGCCCAATGAAGACTGTTTGTGCCACATTCCCTCACCCCAGCCATTCCACCGCCGGCCGCGCCAAGAAGGCCTCAATCTCGATCCCGCCGGGGCCAACCAGAATCGGCTTGGCCTGCGGATAGCGTTTGAGGAATGCATCCAATCCGGCATGTCGCTGCGCATGGGTGCCGCTCTTGACTTCGATGGCGCAGATTTTCCGGCCGTCGGTCAACACGAAATCCAATTCGGCCTGGCCCTCCTGCCAATAGCACACCTTGACCCGCGTGCCGGTGGCAGTGGATTTCAAATGGGCACCGGCGGCGGATTCCACGAAACGGCCCCAGTCGGCCGGGTTCTCTTGCGCCTCCTTGAACGACAACGGCGACTGGGCGCCCATCAGCGCCGTGTTGAGCACCTGCAGTTTGGGTCTGGAGGCGCGCTGGCGGATGGTTTCATGCGAGAACTTCTGCAGGCCGCACACCAGGCCGGCAGCTTCCAACAAATCCAGGTAATGCGCCAGCGTGGTGGTGTTGCCGGCATCCTGCAATTGCCCGGTCATCTTGGTGTACGACACCGTCTGTCCGGAATAGGCGCACGCGAATTGGAACAGGCGGCGCAGCAGGGCCGGTTTCTGCACCGGATTGAGTTGCAGCACATCGTGCGAGAGTACGGTTTCGATCAGGGAATGCCGGATGTAATTGCGCCAACGGTCCTCGTCATCGGCCAACGGAGCGGCACCGGGATAAGCACCAAAATAAGCGTATTGGCGCCAATCCCAGCCGAAGGTTTTTTTCATTTCGGAATAAGACCAATGCGGCGCGGCGATGAGTTCAAAGCGGCCGGCCAAGCTTTCGCCCAGCCCCTTTTCCATCAGCAGGCGGGAACTGCCGGTCAGGCAAATTTTGAGCGGTACCCGGTTGCGGGTGTCCTCGTCCCACAAGGCCTTGACCGTTGCCGACCAGTCGTGGATTTTCTGAATCTCGTCGATGAACAGCGCCGCACCGCCCGTCAGAGACGCGGCCCGTGCGCGGCTCACCTCCCACGCCTGCCGCAGCCACGCGCCGTCCTTGAGACCGGGATCATCCGCACTGACATAGCGCGCCGCCTCGCCCATTTCGCGCGCCACCGCCATGCAGGCGGTGGTCTTGCCGACTTGCCGCGGACCCGCCACGATCTGCATGAAGTAGCGTGGTTCAGCCATCTGGCGGGCGAGTTCGGATTGAAAAGGACGGTTTTGCATGCGCGAGAGGAAAGAGTTATGAATTTACTCAATGGGTTGAGTTATTTTACTCAATGGATTGAGTAAATGCAAAATAATCCTTGGTCGCCAGGGCTGGCGGGTAATCCCCAACCGAACGAGCAGCCAGTGATCAGGGCGTGA
>CAZVNU010000247.1:0-4043 GCA_964628335.1 uncultured Phycisphaeraceae bacterium | reverse complement strand
ACCCGCCTGATGATCGGCGCCTTGAAGAATCTGGGCGCTGATCCCGACCGGGTGCCTTTCAGTTTGTCTTCCAGGTGCGGCGTGTGGCACAGGATCAACTGTTTGCGCTCGATCGCCAATTGCGCCTGGGCCTCGAAGATTTCCAGTTCGGTCTTGGAGTTTTTGTTGAGGCCGATCTCGCCGATGCCAAGGCAGGTGGGCTGATCCAAAAATTCCGGCAGCAGCTTGATCACTTCGCGGGCCAGCACCGCATCTTCGGCTTCCTTGGAATTGATGCACACCCAGCAATGGTGCTTGATGCCGTATTGGGCCGCGCGCTTGGGTTCGTATTCCGTCAAATGGCGGAAATAGTCGTAGAAACCCTGCGGCGAAGAACGGTCGTAGCCGGCCCAGAACGCCGGCTCGCTCACCGCGCGGCAACCGGCCAAGGCGATGCGTTGGTAATCGTCGGTGGTGCGGCTGACCAAGTGGATGTGGGGATCGATGTATTTCACCGGGGGATCTCCATCTCCAAAGGCACCGCCCCGCAGGCGCCCTTGCCGTGGGCTTTCTCAATCGGGTCGATGGAATGATCGCTGAACAATTCCTGCATCCGACGGGCCTTGTCGGGCTGGCTATCCGCCAAAATTTTCGCTGCGCGCCGCAAGGCCGCCACCCGAAAATCCTCCGGCGCGGACGCGCTGTCGGCGCAGCGTCCCAAACGGTCCAGAAAACCGGCCACTTCCAGCAACTGGAATCGACACGGAATGAAGTAGCGATCCGCCGCTTGGGAAACGGTCAGCGGACAAGGCATGGCATTTGGCTTGGAACTAGACATGTTTTTTAGACTCCGGCAAAACAGGCGTGAACACCCGCCATTGTCCCTCTTTTGCGCCCTGGCACAAAACACCCAAGGCTTCCACCATTTTTGCCTTGTCGATGCTGTGCACATCCACCGCAGAGCCGGGGCTGCTGGGGATGGTGATGGTCAATTCCCCGCCCAAATGCTCGCGGAATTCCTGCAAACCGTCGAGCAGGGCGCCGTCGCCCATCGCATCATGCCACAGGGGCAGGCGCAAGTCAGCCAACAGCTTGCGGACCCGCGCGGCCAGCTCAGGGGCGCACAAACCGGCCAAGGCGCCGTACGTCATGTCCAGCGCCAAGCCCATCGCCACCGCCTCGCCATGCGAGACTTGGTAACGGGTCAATTGCTCCAGTTTGTGGGCCGACCAATGGCCAAAATCCAAGGGACGGGCGGCTTTGGCTTCAAACGGATCGCCACCCAGCGCAATGTGTTCCAAATGCAATTTGGCCGAAGTCATGATGGCGTCATCGCAGGCGGTTCTTTCACGCGCCGCCAAGGCCGGCACATGCCGCTCCAAGCGCTCAAAAAAAGCGGCGTCTTTGAGCAATCCGACCTTGACCGCCTCGGCCAAACCGGCATGGAAATCACGCGCCGGCTGGCTGTCCAAAAAGTCCAGGTCATTCACCACCGCCTTGGGAATGGCGAAGGCGCCGATGAAATTCTTCTTGCCGAACATGTTGACCGCGTTTTTCACCCCCACGCCCGAATCGCATTGGGCCAGCGTGGTGGTGGGCATGCGCACCAAGGGGATGCCGCGGTGGCACACGGCGGCGGCAAAGCCCACCGCATCCAGCACCGCGCCACCGCCGATCACCAACACCGTGCTTTTGCGGCACAGGCCAAGTTTGTTCATCTCGGCCAAGATCCATTCCATGTTCGACAAATCATTTTTCACCGACTCACCGCCGGGCACCGCCCGGATGCCCACAAACTCGGGCAATGAGGCCTGATGCGCCGCCACATAGGCCGCCACCTGGGCTTGAATGCCCGGATGGGCCTCTGCAAAACCCTGATCCACCACCCCCCACACTTTGCCGCGCGCGCCAAGGCTTTCGGGCGCCAAGGCCTCTGCCAGCAGTGGGTTGTCCAATGCCAGCGCCCCGCGCGTGAAGTGGACGCGGTGGGGTGAGCTGCTGGCCACGGGTTGAGCAAAAGAGACGCGCATGTCTAGGTAGGTTAAACGGGAATGGCCGCGGCGGAAAGTTGCAAAAATTGCAAAAATGGCGTGGCTGGATGGAAAAAGCACAGGACGGATTTTCAGGCCTGTGCCGGCTTACCATATCCCCGCCACCCACCCCACCCATGCACACCGCCATCACCGTCAAATTGTTTGGTCCGCAAGCCCAATTGGCCCAAGCCCGCGAAGTGCGCCTGGACCTGGCCGAAGCGCCCACCGTGGGCGCCTTGCGCGCGGCCTTGGCAGAGGCAAAGCCCGCCCTGGCCCCCACCTTGGCGGCCTCGCGGGTGGCGGTCAACCATGAATTCGCCACGGACTGCGACATGATCAGCACCAAGGATGAAGTCGCGCTGATCGGAATGGTGGGCGGCGGATGACCCACATCGAGATCCAATTGATCCACGGCCCACTTGGGCCTTCAAATACCGCCGATCTGGCAATCTCGACGACGGGCCGGGTTGGCGCACGCGTGATGTTTGAGGGCCTGGTGCGCGCCACTGAAAACGGGCGCAAGTTGGCCGCCCTTGATTACGAAGCCTACGAGCCGATGACTTCGCGCGGCCTGAACACATTGGCAGGCGAACTGGCCGTGGCGCATTCCCATGGGCAGGCGCAGATTTGGGCCGTCCGGGTCGAGCACGGCATCGGGCCGGTGCCGGCAGGCGGTTGCTCTTTCCGCCTGAGTGTCTGGGCCGCCCACCGCAAGGAGGCGCTTGCCTTCATGGATGCGTTCATCGACCGCATGAAACAGGAAGTGCCCATTTGGAAAAACCCCCTTTATGCTTGAATCACCCGCCATTCTTGACGCCTTGCTGGCCCGCGTGAAACCGGCGGGACTTGAATGCGTGCCTTTGGCAGACGCCTTTGGCCGCATCCTGGCCCGGTCAGTGCCAGCCGACCGCGATTCGCCGGCCTGCGATGTGTCGGCCATGGATGGCTATGCCGTGCGGCTCAACGAAGGAGCGGTGTTGCCGGTCGCCTTTGAGGTGCCGGCCGGATCGCCCGCGCCCGCCTTGCCCGCCGGCGTCTGTGCCCGGGTGATGACCGGCGCCCCGCTGCCGACTGGCGCAGAAGCGGTGGTGCCGCGTGAAAGAACCGACGAAACAAACACGACCCAAGTGCGTTTGCTTGACCCCGCAGCCCTCAAGTTTGGCGACAATATCCGCCGCCAGGGCGAAAACCTGCGGGCAGGCGCAACCACCCTTGCCGCCGGCTGCGCCATCAATCCCGCCGTGGCCGGCAGCCTGTCGCTGTTGGGAGTGGCGGCGCCGCAGGTGTTCAAGCGCTTGAAAATCGCCGTGCTGGTCACCGGCAATGAGGTGCTTGGCGCCCATGACCAGCCGCAGCCCTGGCAAGTGCGCGATGCCAACGGGCCGGCGCTGCAAGCGCTGCTCTTGCCCTTGCCGTGGATTGGGCGGATTGAAGTGCGCTTCGTGAAGGACGAACCCCGCGCACTCAAAACCGCGATTGACGCGGCATTGGCGGATTGCGATGCCCTGCTGCTGACCGGCGGCGTCTCCGCCGGCGATTTGGATTTTGTGCCGCGCATGCTCAAGGAATCCGGCTGCGAGAGTGTGTTTCACAAACTGGCCATCCGCCCCGGCAAACCACTGCTGGGCGCCCTCACCGCCGACGGGCGCCCCATCTTCGGCCTGCCCGGCAATCCGGTGGCGGTGATGACCTGCGCCAGGCGCTTTGTCTTGCCCGCCCTAAGCCTGCGCGCCGGCTTGCGACCAACCCCGCCGCCGCAAGTGGAAGTGACCGGGGCCGATGCCAAAACCCTGGATTTGACCTGGTTTCGCCCGGTCAAACTCACCGCATCGGGCCAGGCCCGGCTGATCCCCACCCAAGGTTCGGGCGATCCGGTGGGCGCGGCGCAAGCCGACGGCTTTGTGGAGATCAAGCCGGGGCAAACCGCCGGGGGATGGCAACCCTTTTTCAGCTGGTCGGGCTGAAGGCAGGGCTGACGGGTCAACAGCGCAAGTGCTTGTTGGAGCGCGGGTGTCCCCACCCGCAAATCCG
>CAZVNU010000246.1:2587-4045 GCA_964628335.1 uncultured Phycisphaeraceae bacterium | reverse complement strand
CCCCGGGCGGCATTTGCGGGTGGGGACACCCGCGCTCCATCACCTGCCAGCCCTGTTGGTGCGCAGGAAACCAGGCGGGTGATCAATCCTGCGTGAACAGCGCCCAGACATGGCCGCCGGCGGGGATTTTCACCTTGAGGGTGAGGGTCTCGGTGGCGTCCAGGGTCATCTTTTGGGCGCCGGTGCCGTTGATGGAGACCTGTGCGGTGCCTTTCAAGCCCGCATAGTGCAGCGGCACGCGGATCTCGCGCTCGATGTCCACCGCCAGCGGGTTGTAGAAGAAGGCCAGCCCCTTTTCCTTGCCTTGCGGATTGACATGCAGGATGCCGTCCCAGTCCAGGCCGCTGGCGCGGCGCAGGTGGATGAGGTCGCCCATGTCCAGCACCTCGCGGTGGTCCTTGTAGAACTTCACCCACTTCTGGACCAGCGCCTTGGTTTCCGGCGTGTCGAACAGTTGCGGGCCGCGGTAGCAGGCCTGCACGCCGTAGCCCAGCAGGTTGGCGAAGCGCGCCTCGTAGTGCGGCAGGTGCTGGTGCAGCGGCTCGATGGTGGCATCCGCCCCGCCGCCGTGGTAGGCCGACAAGGGCACGAACATCCAACCCATGGTCTGGGTCTTGCCCCAGGTGCCGTCGAACATGTTCTGGCGCTCGATGATCTCCTGCTCGGCGCGCGGCAGGCTCCAGTTGGTCTCGCGGTAGCCCATCGCGCACTTGTTGGCGCCGGCCAGGAAGTACCAGTCGGGAATGTTGAGGAACACGCCCTCGGCCTTGAGGTCCTGGTACTGCTTGGTGATGGCCTTCCAGTTCACCCACTGCGAATCCTCGAAGCCGTGGTGGTGCGGATGCTCGGTGGACGCGCAATGGTCGCCGGGATAGGAGCCGTCGTTCTCGAACACGCCAAGTCCGGCGTATTTCGAGAATTCCACGATGTTGTTGAGATAGTCCCGGCCCCATTGGGCACCCAGGCACGGCATCACGCCGAACATGGCCCGTCCCTTGGTGTTGGTGCCGTCGCCGGCGCCACGCGAGCCCAGCAGCGAGTAGCCGCCGAGCACCACGCCCTTGCTGCGTCCGTAGTCGGCCAGTTCCTTGTAGGTGTCCCAGTAGGTGCGGTTGCGGCTTTCGAAGTTGAAGCCGGAACTGAAACTCATGATGACCATCTCGAAGCCGACTTCGGAAGCCTGGTCGATGGCCGCGCGGACGGTTTTGGGATCCGACTGGACCTTGTGGAACATCAGCGGGTTCTCGTTGGTCCACGGCGCGATGACGCGGTACATCCTGCGCTGGGCCAGGGTGCGCCGTTCGCGCTCGGTCGAATCGAGCAGCAATTCAAAAGTGCGGAAGGTCGTGAACGACCCGCCGGAGGCGACATCCTGGTCGGGCCCGACCCGAAGGAGACCGAGCGCCGCGCGACGGAGCAGCGCTACGCGTCGACGAGCACGAGCGCCTGCACCCCGGG
>CAZVNU010000246.1:0-2577 GCA_964628335.1 uncultured Phycisphaeraceae bacterium | reverse complement strand
CGACCAGGATGTCCTCGGCACCGGTGGCATCGTTGCCGCCCTTGCCAAACGCCCTGGGCGCGACCTTGAGCAGCGTGGGCGGGGCGTAGGAATAGTTGACATGGGTGTGGTAGAGCGGGTCGGGCTCCAGTTTCACCGCATGGTTGTCGGCCTGCGCGTACATGCGGCCGCCGAAGGCCATGTCGGTCTCGACATGGATGTTGGGCCGCTCGCGCTCGGAGCCAGCGCCGTGGCAGTCGCCGCCGCGGCACTCGGCCTCGACGAGGCGCAATTCATCGGAGACGAACTTGTTCACGCGCACGGTGGCGGCGGTCTTGTTCTTCACCTCCAACCACTTCGAGAAGACGGGAATGCCGTCGTAGAGTTCATAGTGGACTTCCACCTCGGGCAGGTCAGTGCGGGAAACCAAAGCGCCAGCCGGCTCGGCCCCGCGCAGGGCGACCGACACCAAACGGCTGCGGATGGGATTGCCGACGGGATTGCCGACGGCCTTGTGGTCGCCGCCTTTGCCGTTCTGCCCCACCTTGCCCACGCGCAATTTAGCCACCGGTTTGTTCCAGGTTATTTGCGCCACGATGGCAAATTCCGCATCGCCTTGGGCCGCCTCAAGAGCCAAGGCCCCCTTGTCCAGCCGCGCGCGCAGACGCACCGGCTTGGTGCGGTCGAACTTGCCGGACACGCCGGCCGGCGTCTCGAAGGTCTGTTGGTTGGGCCGTGCGACGAATTGTGCCGTGCTGCCGTCGGCCGCCACCAGGGCCAGGCCCGGCCCCCAGGCGTTGGAGACGGTGTCGTCGCCGACATCCAATTCCAGTTCCACCGATTGCGCGTCCTTGGGCCACGCACGCTCGGCGTACACCGCCGTTTCCGGCAGGGCCATGATCTCGCCGGCCTTGCCCTCGTTGCTGAAGGACGAGCGCGCATGGGCCTTGCTGGCCGACACGGTCCAGCCCGCGTCCGGCTGATTGAAGCCGCCGAAGGCTTCCTCGAACACCACCGGACCGGCCAACTTCTTGCCGGGCACGGAAGGCGGCACGAAACGCATCACCACATGCTTGCCTGGCGGCGGCCAGGCCACATCCTTGGCCAGCCATTCCGGCCGTTTTTTCCACTTGAAGCGCTCGACCACCGGCACCTCCTTCCAATCGGCGAACTGGTAGGAACCCGGCGTGGGCACCAGGGTGTGCACCCATTCGGCCTTGTAGTAGTTCATGATTTTCTGACCAGCCAGACCGCCGATGGGGTACTCGGTGCCGTTGATCGTCACCCGCGCCTCGGGCGACAGCGCGCGCAGCAGGTGCTCGCCGCTGGAAAGGTTGACCAGGTCCACCGTCGTGCCGTTCCTGATGACGCGGCGGGCGATGCCGTTGTCGAGGATGATTTCCTTTCCCAACACCATGAGTTGCGCCTTGTGGGGCTTGGGGTCCACCAACCAGTCGGGGGCGACGGCAGCGGAGGACGGGGAGGCGTTTGTCGACGAAGCGCAGGCCGACAGGCAGAGGATGGGCAGCAAGGCGATGGTGGCGAGGGAGTGGCGCATGGGGGGTGAGGTTTTCATGAGGGAGATTGGAGTGGAAAATCAGATGGGGCCGGTGCGGTGGTTTAATTGGCCCCGGAGGCATGACAGGCAGGCGTTTCCAAATACAGCTTCAATTGGTCCGGATCGATGTGCCCCAAGCGGCTGACTTTGCCGTCGAGCATGACCACGCCGCCCTTGGCGTGGGCTTTTTTCATCCAGGCGTCCAGCCGTTGCGGGTTCACGGCGCAACCTTTGTTGCCCCAGGCGCCCCAGCCGCCGTCGCCGTGGCCCATCGGGGTGTAAGCCAGCCATTGCATGCGGCGCTCGCCGTCCAGCCACCACGGCCCGGGGAAATCGCCCTTTTTGGCCGGCTCCACCGCCTTGGTCGCGGTGTTCACATTCTTCCACTGGCCGTCGGCCGGCTCGGAACCGAAATGCAGGGTCTCGCCGTTGTAGTAATCCTCATAATGCGAGCCGGACGGCCGGCAGCCGCCAAAGGTGATGGCGCAGGCCGGATTGCCGGCTTTCATCGCCGCCGCGCGGGTGTGCCAGTTGTGGGCGTTTTTCATGTCGTAGCGGCTGTGGTCGTACATGCCGTCCATCCACCAGCCGGCCAACTCCGTGCCGTAGCGCATGGCCCATTCTTCGATGACTGCGTCCCAGATGGCAATCGTTTCCTGCGAGGGCGAAGAGTCGCCGTTGCCGAACCACTTGAGTTGGTCGCGCACGAAGCGGTTGTTCTTCGGCGGGTTGCCGGGCAAATAAAGCATCACCGCGATGCCCTTGGGTTTGAGCGCCCGCATGATTTCCAGCGGCAGGTCGCGCTTGGAGCAGTAGGTGTGCGGCGCGCAGCCGATGTGTTTTTCCATCGTCGCGTTGGGCGCGCAGTAGTAGCCGCTGTTTTGGCCCAAAGCCATCAGCACGAAACTGGCGCCGGTGGACTCCACCTCCCTGGCGAAAGCCGCCACATCAAAGGTGGCCAGGGTCGCATCCCATGCTTCCTCCTCGCCGTCGGCCGTCTTGCCGATGCGCTCGGCGTCGTTGGCGGCGCAGCGCTGGAT
>CAZVNU010000245.1:0-4062 GCA_964628335.1 uncultured Phycisphaeraceae bacterium | reverse complement strand
GGGTGGGGACACCCGCGCTCCAACAAGCACTTGCGCTGTTGACCCGCCAGCCCTGCTGCCGCAAAGGCCTGATTTGACAAACAGGGGCGAATCTGGAAAATATCCGCCCCCTGCAAGCCGTCGTAGCTCAGTTGGTAGAGCAGCTGACTCTTAATCAGCTTGTCATAGGTTCGATCCCTATCGACGGCAGCCGAAACCCCGGTGAAAACCGGGGTTTTTTCGTGGCCAAAAGGCCTGACAAAAAAATTTGACCCCCGGCAGGCGATCCCTACAATGTCGGGCATTCTTTATTCGGTTCCCAATTTTGGACCTTTTCCAAAGGTTGATGATGACCCGCCCACTCGCCACCACCGCCTTTTTGCTGCTTGCCGCCGCGCTGACCGCCACCACTGCCCCCGCCGTGCTGGCCCAAGATGCCGTCCAAGACGCCGCTCAAGACGCCGCCAAGTCCGCCGCCAAAACCGCCAGCCCCTTCCCGGTGGCCGCCCTGGCCAACACCGGCTGGGCCTTGGAATTCACCCCCAAGACCCCCAAAGCGGTCGCCGTCAAACTCGCCAATGGCGAAACCAAGTGGTACTGGTACATGCCCTTCCATCTGGAAAACCGCGAGGATGAAACCCGCTGGTTCATCCCTTCGATCGAAGTGGTCACCGACACCGGCCGCATCCACAACTGCAACAACCCGGTGCCGGCCGAAGTCTACGACACCATCTACAAGCGCTGCGGCAACGCCCTGAGCGAGCCCCTGCTGCGGATCGCCGGCCCGATGAAGCCGGGCAAGGATTTCGCCCATGATTCGCTGGCCATCTGGCCCGCCGACACCGGCGATGTCGACAGCTTCACCGTCTATGTGGGCGGTATCTACGGCGAAACCCAGCCGGTCAACGATCCGTCCACCGGAAAACCCCTGATGGTGGAAGCCAAGGACCCCATCACCGGCGAAACCAGGAAAGACGCCGACGGCAACCCGGTCATGCAGCCGGCCGAGCTCAAGCGCACCCTGCGGTTGACCTATGCCACTCCCGGCACCGGCAACAGCCTGACCCATGCCGATGTGGCGCTCAAGTCATCGGAAGATGTGATGCGCTGAAAAGTGGACGCGCCGGCTCGGCGCGTCCCAACCAAGTCCATTGAAAACAACGCGCGCCGAAGTTTCGACGCGCGTTGTTTTCAGATGAATTCACGGTGAACGCGGAGAGCCGCCGCGTCTACTTTTTCATGGCGCAAGTCCCGCCCACTTCACCCCCAATGCCACCCACAGCGGAATGGTGATCAGCGCCAGCAAGGTGGTGGACAACCCCACGCGCAGCGCCGTGGGCGGATCGCCGCCCAAAGTGCGCGCCAGCACGATGGGGAACAAGGCCGCCGGCATCGCCCCTTCGATGATCAGCGTCCGCTGCAATTCGGACGACACATTGGCGCCAAGGCATCCGGCCAGCCAAGGCAAGCCGCACGCCGCCCCGATGTAAACCAAGGGCAGGATGCCGGCCCGGATCGCGCAGGCCGCCCCCATCACCCGCGCGCCCTGGCGTGGATTCAGGCTGGGCCAGTAATCAAGAATGGTCGCCCCCACCACCAGCAAGGCCATGGGGATGGCGCAGGTGCCCAAAGCGTGCAAGGTGCTGAACACAAATTCGAAGTGATGGCCGTCGAGCCAAGCCCGCACGCCAAGCGCGTTGGCCAACAGCGACAGCACGATGGCCAACGACATGGGATTGATGAATCCCTTCCACCACTTCTTGCCCGCCGAGCCGGTGAGCAGCGACACCCCCACCGTCCACAGGGCGATTTCCACCCCCACATTGTGCAACAGCAAAATGGCCAGGGTCTCTTTGCCAAACACCATCTGGGTCAAGGGAATGGCCAGATAGCCGTAATTCTGCAAGCCGGTGGCCAGGGTGAAGGTGCGGCGTTTGGGCGAAGAGTCCAACCCCAAAAAGCCGCCGCCACCCCAGCGCAAAAACGCCGCGATCAACAGGAAGCTCAGGCACACCAGCACAAAGCCGACCAACGGCGGCAACGCCACCTTGAGCGGCTCGCGCAACGCTTCATTGCCAATCAGGGTGTCGGCCACCAGGCAGGGCATCAGAATGCGAATGATGATGCGCAGCAGGCTCTGGTCGGCTTCCTGGGTCAGCCACAGCCGGTAACGGGCGAAGGCGCCCACCCCGGCGATCAAAAGAACCGCCGCCACCCCGCCGAAAATGGTGATCCATGCGTGCATCGGGGCATTGTAGGAAAGCGACCAGTGGTTATACTTCTCGCCCTTCTTTCCCTCTGATTCACTCCACGATTCCATTCAAGGACACTCCCATGCCCAAGGAAATCACCTTCCTCTTCATCAAGCCTGACGCCGTGCAACGCGGTTTGGCCGGCAACATCATCGGCCGCTTGGAAGCCAAGGGCCTGACCATCGTCGGCTCCAAAATGGTGCAAGTCAGCCCCGAGTTGGCCACCCAACATTACGCCGAACACGCCGCCAAACCCTTCTTCCCCGGCCTGCTGGCTTTCATCACCTCCTCGCCGGTGATCGCCCTGGCCGTGCGCGGCGTCAATGCCGTCACCGTCTGCCGCAACCTGATCGGCGCCACCAACGGCCAAAAGGCCGCCCCCGGCACCATCCGCGGCGACTTGGGCATGTCCGGCGGCAACAACCTGATCCACGGCTCCGACAGCCCGGAATCGGCCGCCAAGGAACTGGCCATGTGGTTCAAACCCGAAGAAATCCTCAGCTACGACCGCACCGTGAGCCAATGGGTTTACGATCCGTCGGACCTGTGAACGAAACTCCACAAAAACCGGCGCAAGCCGGTTTTTTCATGCCCCGAAAAACAAACCGGGTGCCACGGACAGCGAAGTCGTCCGTGCGGATCGACGCGAATCGCGGATTGTTCCAATTCCACGGACGACTTCGCTGTCCGTGGCACCCCTATCGCTTAAAATCCCGCCATGAGCGAACCCAAAACCGACGCCAAGAAAAAACCCGCCGCCCGCACCTGGGCTGAATTGCACCCGGAAGAAGGCGGCAAAAAATCCGACATGCCCGACGGCCTGTGGCTCAAGTGCCCCGAGTGCGCGGCCATGCTCTACCGCAAAAGCGTCGAGGAAAACCTGCATGTCTGCCCCGACTGCCAGCACCATTTCCGCATCGGCGGCTCCGAGCGGGTGGAGCAACTGATCGACGAAGGCACCTTTGAACCGCTGTGGGAAAATGTCGGCCCGCTCGACACCCTCAAATTCGTCGACCGCATCCCCTATTCAGAGCGCATTCTGGCCGAGCAGAAAAAGACCGGCCGCAAGGACGCCTTGCTGTGCGGCAAGGGCTACATCAAGGGCCGCGGCGTGGTGCTGGCGGTGATGGACAACCGTTTCATGATGGCCTCGATGGGCTCGGTGGTGGGCGAAAAAATCACCCGCTGCATCGAACTGGCCACCCAGGAGTACCGCTCCTTCATCATCATCAACGCCTCCGGCGGCGCCCGCATGCAGGAATCCGGCCTGTCGCTGGCGCAGATGGCCAAGACCAGCGCGGCCCTGGCCCGCCTGGACGACAAAGGCGGCCTGTTCATCTCGGTCCTCTCCGACCCCACCACCGGCGGCGTGACCGCCTCGTTCGCGATGCTGGGCGACATCATTCTGGCCGAGCCCAAGGCCTTGGTCTGCTTCGCCGGCCCCCGCGTGATCGCCAACACCGTGCGCCAGGAATTGCCCGAAGGCTTCCAGCGCTCGGAGTTTTTGGTGAAGAAGGGGTTTGTGGACCGCGTGGTGGAACGCAAGGATCTGCGCAACGAGATTGCGAAGATCATTGATTTTGCGGGGAAATAAAGGAGGGTCGGCTTTAGCCGACCAGTTGCGCATCAAATATCCAAAAACAAATGGCTGACGAGCACCCCTCGTCAACCATTTGTCTTTTCAATCTCAATCATCCAACGGGTCGGCCAAAGCAGTTTCAGAAATGGTCCGCGTGCTGCACTGCGAAGCAGTGCCTGTTCCTGGCCAGGGGTGAAACCCGAATGCCATTGACTTAAGCCGCTAACCTTTGTTTTTCAGCCTGTTGCGCCT
>CAZVNU010000244.1:0-4100 GCA_964628335.1 uncultured Phycisphaeraceae bacterium | reverse complement strand
CGAGGATTTGTCGCAGTTGATCTACGACCTCAAGAACGCCAACCCGTCCGCCACCGTCAGCGTCAAGCTGGTGTCCGAAGTCGGCGTGGGCACCATCGCCGCCGGCGTGTCCAAGGCCAAGGCCGACCACATTTTGATCTCCGGCTTCGACGGCGGCACCGGCGCCTCGCCGCTGACCTCGATCAAGCATGCCGGGTTGCCGTGGGAACTCGGCCTGGCCGAAACCCACCAGACCCTGGTGATGAACAACCTGCGCTCGCGCGTGCGGTTGGAGGCCGACGGCGGCTTCAAGACCGGCCGGGATGTGTTCATCGCCGCCTGTTTGGGCGCCGAGGAATATGGCTTCTCCACCGCGCCTTTGATCGCGGTCGGCTGCATCATGATGCGCAAGTGCCACCTGAACACCTGCCCGGTGGGCGTGTGCACCCAGGACCCGGTCTTGCGCAAGAAGTTCACCGGCACCCCCGAGCATGTGATCAACTATCTGTTCATGGTGGCCGAGGAATGCCGCAGCTACATGGCGCAAGTCGGCGTGCGCAACATCGACGAACTGGTCGGCCGCACCGACCTGCTTGAAGCCAAAAAGGCGGTGGCACTGTGGAAGGCCGACGGCCTGGACCTTTCCCCGCTGTTGACCAAGCCCGTTTCGCCCTACGCCGGCGCCGGCGTGCGCAAATTGCAGCAGCAGGACCACGCCATCGATTCGGTGCTCGACCGCAGCCTGATTGAAAAGGCCAAGCCTGCGCTTGAAAATGGCCAGCGCGTGGTGATCGAATCGCCCATCACCAACCTGGACCGCACCTGCGGCACCATGCTCTCGCATGAAGTCAGCAAGCGCTACGGCGTGGATGGCCTGCCCGACGACACCCTCACCGTGCGCCTGCGCGGCAGCGCCGGCCAGTCGCTGGGCGCCTGGGGTGCCAAGGGCGTGACCCTCGATGTGATCGGCGACGCCAACGACTATGTGGGCAAGGGCCTGTCCGGCGGCAAGATCATCGTGCGCCCGGCGGAAAACGCCGGCTTCGCGGCCGAGGACAACATCATCGCCGGCAATGTGGCTTTGTATGGCGCGACTTCCGGCGAGGCGTATTTCCGCGGCGTGGTGGCCGAGCGCTTCTGCGTGCGCAACTCGGGCGCATCGGCGGTGGTCGAAGGCGTGGGCGACCACGGCTGCGAATACATGACCGGCGGCCGCGTGGTCATCCTGGGCAAGACCGGGCGCAACTTCGCCGCCGGCATGTCGGGCGGCATCGCCTATGTGTGGGACAAGGATGATTCCTTCCTGCTCAACGCCAACCTGGAGATGGTGGAATTGGAAAAACTGGACCACGGCGACGACATCGTCGAGGTGCTCTCGCTGATCCAGAACCACTACCGCCACACCGGCAGCCCGGTGGCCAAGAAGATCCTGGAAAACTGGCAGATCGCCGCCAAGCAATTCGTCAAGGTCATGCCGGTGGACTACCGCCGCATCCTGGAAAAGAAGCGCAAGCAACTCGAAGCGAGTTTCGCGCTGGCGGGCGGGGTGGGGCATGGGTAAGGGAAGTGGCGCCCAAACCATCTGGCTTGCGCCCCCAAGGGGGCGGTCGCCAGATGGCCAAGGCAAAGGTTGGTTTGCGGCTGCGGGCTGTGCACTGCGAAGCCGTGCTGTCTGGATTCACTGCGAAGCAGTGACTGTTCCTGGCCAGGGGTGAAACCCCTGGATAGGAACGCCCCAAACCCACCACCCCGAAGGGGTGGAGGACGAGCACCAAACCCCTTCCTCCACCCCTTCGGGGTGGTGACCCCAGAGACCCCATTCCAGGGGTTTCACCCCTGGCCAGGAACAAGCACCGCTTCGCGGTGCAAAACCCCTGACCTTCCCTCTCATTTCCTCCCTCACTCCTTTCCCTCTCCTCCTCTCTCTCCCCCATGCCCGGCACCTTCACCCGCCTTATTTACCACGTGCTGTTCGCGACGAAATTCCGTCGCGCGTGCATCACGCCGGAAATCGAGACGCGTCTGCATGCCTACATCGGGGGCATCGTGCGGGCCGAGGGCGGCGATCTGCTCGTGGCAGGCGGCATGCCAGACCACATCCACCTGATGATCCACTGCAAGGCTGACAACAACTTGTCCGCCATCATGAAGCAAGTCAAAAGCCGATCGTCAGCTTGGGTCAAAGAAAACTTCCCCGAGCAGCGCAACTTCGGATGGCAAATTGGCTACGCGGCCAGTACGGTGAGTCGCACGGTGGAGCCAGTGATTGAGAACTACATCAAGAACCAGAAAGAACACCACCGGGTCAAGACTTTCAAGGACGAGATGCTGGAGTTCTTGGAAAGACATGGGCTCACACCGCTTGAAGAACGGTTTGCGGTGGAGGAAGAAGAAAAACCAACTTGAATTGCGCTGCGAAGCAGCGCGCGTCCCTAGCCAGGGGTGAAACCCCTGGGATATGAAACCAAAAACCAATGCCACCCCGAAGGGGTGGAGGAAATGATGAACATGAGCAATTGTTTTGATGAGCTTCAAAAATATGCGCCAGAAGTGGACGCAAGGCTGTTTGAGCACCTAGATATGGCGGTCGATTTTTTCTGTGAGGCACGAAATGAACCCTCCAAATACACGGATGCTATGACGCGCCTTCGAAAGGCATCGGAGTACATGACTAAAGAGGCCGCGACAACATTTGGCCTCATCCCAGCGAATGAGAAAGACAAACATTGTCTTTCCTCCCTAGAAAATAAAGGTCGCATCGAAAAGGGAGACGCCCAAAAATGGGCTAGACATTTTTCGCAATTGTCGCGCAATGGCGCGCATGATGACATGGAGACCAGCGCAAATTTTCAAGACACAAACGAAGCACTGAAATTTGCATTCGGACGATGCCTTTGGTTCCTTCGAAAGGTTCGCGCAAAAAATATAATGGGATTGCACTACACAACACCCATACAGGCGACAACCGCAAGTATCGCAACCACCGCCCCATTTGACGGCAAAGGCGGGATTGGGGACATGGTGACCGTAGCGCAAGCAAGGTCAAGCGAAAGCAACGCCCTTGCTCAGGGAAAGGCCATGGAAAAAGAACGCGATGATGCAAAAAAACAGGCAGCTCAACTGCAAGCACACATTGAATGGCTTGAAAAATCCAAACCCAATTACACTGGCGAAGCCGTGGACATTGCAAAGCCGGAAAAATTGCGCTCTGCTACGCTTGGGTTTTACACCAAGAAGAATGGTGAAAAGATCGACTCCATCTGCTTGGTTTTCGATGAAATTTCAGCCATTCGCTATATGTACACTCGCCTGGATCGAGGCGGCAAGATTTTCGAAAAGGCAAAAAAACTAGAAGGAAGATGGGTTCAAACCACGGTGTGGAACCCGACGCGTTTCCCATGCCGTGATTGGTTCATTGATATTTATGAAGCACCTCCCCCCTCCCTTTCATCCCCAACCCCAATGGATCGCCTGCCTTAACCCACCCAACTCAACTCCTTCTAGGAAACACCATGTTGCACATCTCTCGCTTGGGGACTTTTTTTGTTCTTGCTGCCACCATCCTTCTAACAGGATGCAGCACCACTCGATCCGCATCCATTCCGCTTAGCCACACTCCTGCCCCTCTTTCAGCCCCTCAAATTCGCACTGCAATTTTAAAAGGCATGTCCCATCGTGGCTGGAAAGAATTGGCCTCAAAAAAGCAAGAAGACTCTATTATTCACGCTTGCATTCTAGGCAACGCTCGTCGAAGTATGTACGGCTCATCCAGAGGGACCCTAATGGGCTATGTGGATATTTCTTACACCACAAACACCGTTTCCCTCTCCTCATTGAGCCCTGATGGGAAGAAAATTAGTTACGACTGGTTTGAATATCTAAAACGCGATATTGCCAAAGAAATCGCTCGCGCCCAAATGTTGGCTGCAACATCAGAAAACAAACCCTAACCCCATCCTCCACCCCTTCGGGGTGGGAAACTCCCCCACCCTGTTCCAGGGGTTTCACCCCTGGCCAGGAACAAGCACTGCTTCGCAGTGCAAACAGCCAAACCCTTCCCTTTCCTCACCATCCCCCCGCCACTTCCCGTGGCCCAACTCCAATCACCATCATGGGCAAAC
>CAZVNU010000243.1:0-4105 GCA_964628335.1 uncultured Phycisphaeraceae bacterium | reverse complement strand
GATGCCAAGCGCCCCCAAAGTTCCCGCTTCCGCCACAGCCGCCAAGCCCGACTGGTTTGAAGACGGCCTGACTTTTTCCTGCACCCTGTGCGGCGATTGTTGCTCGGGCGGGCCGGGCTATGTGTGGTTCAATGACGAGGAAGCCAAAGCCATGGCCGACAAGGTGGGGGTGGGGGTGTACGATTTTTTGCGAACCTACGCCGAGCGGGCCGAAGGCAAATGGACCTTGCGCAATGTGAAAAACGCCAAAGGCGAGCACGATTGCGTGTTCTTGAAGCCGCTGCCCGGCGGCAAACGCGGCTGCGGTTTGTATGAGGTGCGCCCGACCCAGTGCCAGACCTGGCCGTTTTGGTCAGGGGTGATCAAGAGCAAAAAGGCCTGGGACCGGGTGGCCAAGAAATGCCCCGGCATGAGCCAGGGCAATGCGGGGAAGGGCCAGTTTTATCCGGCCGACCAAATCCGCATCATTTTGAAAAGCAACCCAGGTCCGCTGGAGGGCTGATGTCAACACCTGCAGAATGGAGCGCGTGGAAAGCGGCGGCCGCCTCACCCGAGGTGGATGGTTTCCTGCGCGCCTTGTATGCAGAGGTGGACGGCGCCGTGAAAAAACGCGGCCCGGTGTGCAATGCCTCCGGCCGTTGCTGCAAATTCAACACCCATGACCATCTGTTGTATGTGACGGGGCTGGAGATCGCCTGGTTCCTGCTTCAAGCCCGGGAGGAAGAAGCCCCTGTGGACGCCCATTACGACGAACAGATCAAGGCCTTGCGTTTGCCCGTGTTTTCGCCGCGCCAGTTGCCCGACAGTTGCGCCTGGCAGGTGGACGGCCTGTGCTCGGCGCATGGTTTCCGCCCCTTGGGCTGCCGGGTGTATTTCTGCGAGAAGGGCACCGAGGACTGGCAGCAGGACACCTATGAAAAATTCCAGATGCAGTTGCGGGGATTGCACGATCTGTTGGGCCTGCCGTATGGTTACATGGAGTGGCGCGGCGGGATTCTGGAAGCGTCGCGTGCAAGGTAGGCTAGGATGCGCGCCTCTTCACTCCTGCGGCGGCAAGATGCCACCGCCACATTGAGGTTCCCCATGTCAGTGGAAATGCGCGTCCGTTATCAAGGCAACCTGCGCTGCAAGGCCCAGCACCGCCCGTCCCGCACCAATCTGACCACCGATGCCCCGGTGGACAACCATGGCCTTGGCGAATCGTTTTCGCCCACCGATCTGGTGGCGACTTCGCTGGCCGCCTGCATGCTGACCATCATGGGCATCGCGGCCAAAAAATTGGAAATTTCATTGGCCGGGGCCAAATCCACCGTGCTCAAAGACATGACCGCCGCGCCGCCGCGGCGCATCGCCAAAATCAGCATCCATTTTCTGCTGCCAGATGTGGGGGAAGAACACCGCGCCGCCCTTGAGCGCGCCGCCAATGCCTGTCCGGTCAAATTGAGCCTGCACCCCGAGGTGGTGCAGGAAGTGGTGTTTGATTGGGGCAAGGCGTGAAACTGGATTGGCAGACTAAAGTCCGCCCTCCCGGTATGACTCCACCCACACTTTTTTCGCCACCGACAATCCCAGGGTCAGGGCGCCTTGCGGCCCTTGCACGGTGAGTGTTTCCGCCGCGCCATCCACCGCCAACAGGCGGCAGGGGGTGCCGGGGATCAGGCCTTTGCCGGACAGGAAATTCAACATGGCCGACTCGTCGGGTACTTGGGCCACGCACAGCGGGGCGCCGATCGTGGCGTCGGCCAGCAGGATGATTTCGCGTTTGGGCATGTCGCCGGTGGCCGAGGGAATCGGCGCCCCGTGCGGATCCATTTCAGGGTGGTCCAGCAGTTCGGCGATGCGCCCGAGCACTTTGTCGGAGACGGCGTGTTCCAGGCGTTCAGCCTCGTCGTGTACTTCGCTCCAGTCCAATTTCAGGTGCCGGACCAGAAACAGTTCGATCAGGCGGTGGCGGCGCAGGACCGACAGCGCCAATTTGTTGCCCGCCTTGGTCAGGCGCGCGCCCACGCGCGGCTCATAGTCGACCAGGCCGGATTCGGCCAGCACCTTGACCATGGCGGTGGCCGAGGCGGGGGCGACCCGCACCGCCAGCGCCAAGGCGCCGTTGGCGACCGGCTGGCCGGGATGGGCCTGTTCATGCTTGAGCAGGGCCTTCAAATAATCTTCGACGGAGGAGGACAGCATGCTCAATTCACCTTCACCACCAGCGCGGTCATGTCGTCGGCGCGCGGACTTTCGTTGATGTGGCGATGCAGGGTTTCCATCACGCGGTTGAGCACGGTTGGGGCCGATTCATGGGCGTTTTTCAGCACCACCTCCAGCACCGCATCGCGGCCGATGCGCACGCCCTGGGGGTCGGAGGCATCCGGCAAGCCGTCGGTGTAGCAGAACAGCAGGTCGCCGGACTGCAAATCCCAAGTGCCCTTTTGATAGGTGGCGGCGGCATCCACGCCCAAGATCAAGCCGCCGGCATCCAGCGTGTGCATCCGGCCTTTGCGCACGATGATCGAGGGCTCATGGCCGGCATTGCAATAGGTCAGGCGGCGGGTGCGCGGGTCCAAGGTGGCGTAGAACAGGGTGGCGAATTCGTGGGCGCGGCCTTCGGCGGTCATCGCTTGGTTCACCTGCGAGATCATCGCGTCCAGGTCGTAATAGGCCGGCGCATGGGCGCGCACCAGGGAGCGCAGCGCCGCCATCTGCAGGGCGGCCGGCACGCCTTTGCCGGCCAGGTCGGCGATGGTCAGGCCGTGCACGCCGCCGCCCAGCGGAATGATGTCGTAGAAATCCCCACCCAGGGCCAGCGAGGGTTCATAGGCGGCGGCCATTTCGATGCCGGGCAATTCCGGCATCTTGCTCGGCATCATGCGGCGCTGCACATCGGCGGCCAGTTGCACATTCTCGATCAGTTTTTTGCTGCGGGCCTGGGCCGCACCAAGGCGGGCGTTTTCGATGGCGGTGGCCAGCAGCTGCGCGATGGCCTGCAGCAGGTGCTGCTGCTCCTTGGCGAAGGTGCGCGGCTCGCCGGTGAACACCTGGATCATGCCGATGGGCTGGCCGTGGTACATCAGGCCGGTGGCCAGCATGGAGTGGAAGCCCATGGACTTGGCGTCGTCCTGGAAGAACACCCGTGGATCGGAGGTCATGTCGGCCACATACACCAACTCGCCGCGCAGGCAGGCCTGGCGCAATTCGCTCTTGTTGATGATGCTGCGGCCAAGGTTGCTGTATTCGATGCTCAGGCCGTAGGCGGCATGACTGATCAGTTCCGGTGGGGAGCCTTCCAGCAGGCGGATGTTCACCCCCTTGGCGTTCATCACTTCGGTGATGGATTCCGCCGCCTGGCCCAGGATTTGGTTGAGGTCAAGGTGGCCGGCCAAGGCGGTGGACAGGCGGAACAGCACCGACAATTCGCCCAGCCGCTGGTTGACCGCATGCTGCTGGAAGCCCATCTGCGCGATGGCGTTGGCGATGAGGTACAGCAGCTGCATCGAGGAGGCGGTGCTGGGGGCGTAGGCTTCTTCGGCGGCGGACATCAATTCCTCGCGCGCGTCCGGGTCGGCGCCCATGCGGTCGAGGGCGGCCATCAGCCGGCGCTTGTGGTGGTCGCTCAGGGCATCCAGCGGCAGCACCTGGTGGCGCTGGACGGTGAGCGACCCCACCTGCCGGTGCTGCACGATGATGGGCGCGGTGCGGGTGAGGTTGTCGGTGCCGTCTTCCATCAGATGTTCAAGCAGCCGGTCCGACTCGGCGCGGCGGGCGATGTCGGTGTGCTGGGTGACCGGGTTGCCGGCCCCGTCGGTGATGGTGGTTTGCAGGCGGGTGATGACGGCGAAGGCGTCTTGGATTTCCTGCAAGCTTTCGGCGTCGACGAAATCGGTGATCGCCGGCGGGCGCGAAGCCCCGCCGGGCGTGGCGGACAAGGCGGCGGCGGAAAACGGATTGGCGATGAGGGAGTCGGGCACGGGGGTAGGGTAGCGGCTGGAAAAGGGAAAAGCGAGAGTGAAAAGCGAAAACAGCCGCCATTGCCGGAAAGCGGGCGGGAAAGCGGATGCACGGCGTTTGAGGCCAGGGCTGGCGGGTCAAGGAACCCCGACCGTCAGGGAGG
>CAZVNU010000242.1:0-4111 GCA_964628335.1 uncultured Phycisphaeraceae bacterium | reverse complement strand
CGTAAGAAAAACGCTCAAGGCGGGTGGCGGACGCTGCGACAGAGGGTAATTGGCTCATGAGGCGAATGAAATGGGCTTGAAGGAAAACAATCAGGCTAAAAGGATAAACAAATCTTATATAAAAATCAAATCCATCCCTTTGGGAGCAGGACGCCCCTCCCACGCCACCGGCCGCCCAAAAACATAAATCCAAGTAAAGTGCCCGCCCCCATGCCCATCCGCCTTGTTCTCCTTGGTTCCACCGGCTCCATCGGCGCTTCCACCCTGGCGGTGGTGGCGCACCTGCGCGTGCTTGGGGAGGATATTGAAGTCGTCGGCTTGGCGGCCAACGCCGCCTGGGAAAAGGTGTTTTTGCAGGCGCAATCCCTGGGGGTGTCGCGGGTGGCATTGGCCGACCCCGAGGCGGCCCGGCAACTGCGCCAAGCCGCGCCGCAACTGGAAGTGTTCGACGGCCCGCAGGCAGCCACCGCCTTGGTCGAAGCCTGCCACGCCAACGGCGCCACCGATGTGGCGGCGGCCATCGTGGGCTTTGCCGGCCTGCATCCCACGCTGCGGGCGGCGGAATTGGGCTTGAAGATCCACCTTTCCAACAAAGAGACATTGGTGGCGGCCGGCGAACTGGTGATGCGCACGGCGCAGACGACCGGCGCGGTGATCCTGCCGGTGGACAGCGAACACGCGGGCGCTTTTCAGTGCATCGCCAGCCGCGTGCCGCCGCCCTTTGCCCCGGGTGCCGTGGCCTCGCAAGTGGCCCGGCTGGTGCTGACCGCCTCCGGCGGCGCGCTGCGCGACATGCCGCTGGACCGTCTGCCGCACGCCGGCGTCAAAGAGGCGCTGTGCCACCCGACCTGGAAGATGGGCCCCAAAGTCACCATCGACTCGGCCACCATGCTCAACAAAGCGCTCGAGGTCATCGAGGCCCGCTGGCTGTTCGACCTGCCCGGCGAACGCATCGGGGCGCTGCTGCACCCGCAATCCATCGTGCATGCCTTGGTGGCCTTTCATGATGGCGCCACCTTGGCGCAAATGGCCGCGCCCGACATGCGCTCGCCCATCCAAGCCGCGCTCACCTGGCCGCGCGCACTGGCCCTGTCATCGGCGCAAATTTTCAACCCCATGCAACTTGCCAACCTGGAACTGGCGCCGTTGGATGCCGCCCGCTACCCCGGCTTCGCCTTGGGGCACCGCGCCATTGCCGCCGGAGGCACTTCGGGGGCCATCCTCAACGCCGCCAATGAGGTCGCGGTGGCAGCCTTTGCCGCCGGGCGCATCACCTTGGGCCAAATCCACCAAACGGTGGCCAAAGTCATGGATGCCCTGCCCCCCACCCCGGCCGACACGCTGGCGGCGGTGGCCGATGCGGATGCCAACGCGCGGGCCAAGGCGCGCCGATTGCTGGAAGCCGTATAATCCCACCCCCTGATTTTTCCACCATTCCCCGGAGTTGACCCCTTGAGCAAGATTGCATCCGCCGTGAAACCGAACGAACGCGCCAACGCGCTGGCTTCCTACGAGGCCGCCTTCCAAGCCGACCCCAAAAATGTCAAGGCCGCCTTCAATTTCGCGGTGCATGCCGACCAACTCGGCGACGAAGAAGCCGCCCTGGCCGTCTACGAAACACTGCTCGAAAATGACAAGACCCCGGTGGCCGCGCTGATCAACTACGCCGTGCTGCTTGAAGATGCCGGCCGCCTGACCGACGCCGAAAAATGCCTGCGCCGCGTGCTGTCGGCCAACCCCAACCACGGCCGCGCCCGCCTGTTCATCAAGGATGTGCGCGCCTCGCGCGCCATGATGATCGAGGAGCCCTCCAAGGACGATCCGAATTCGGCCCTGCTCAACACCCCGGTCACCGACTTCGACCTTTCGCTCAAGACCAAGAACCTCTTGCGCAAGGTCGGCGTGCGCACCCTGGGCGATTTGGCCAAAACCTCCGAGACCGAGATCCGCGCTTCGCGCAACTTCGGCGAAGCTTCGCTGGAAGAAATCAACCGTCTGCTGGCCCAGCGCGGCCTCAAACTCGGCCAATCCGCCGAACAGCACAACTCGCTCTTGCGCGAAGAAGTGCTGAAGGAACTCGATCCCACCGCCGCCAACACCCCCATCAACGATGTGGACTTCTCGGTGCGCGCCAAGAAAGCCATCCAGCTGCTCAACTGCACCACTTTGGCCGACATCTGCATGAAGACCGAAGCCGAACTGATGAGCATCAAGAACTTCGGCCAGACCTCGCTCGACGAAATCAAGATCAAATTGTCCGAACGCAACCTGTCCCTGCGCGAAGTGGAAGCCTGAACCGGCCCCAAACTGCCCCAAACTGCCCTTGGCAGCCTGAAACAACCGAAAAACACCGGCCTTTGACAGGCCGGTGTTTTTCTTCGCAACAACCTATTTCAGTTATGCACTTGGACGCTATGCTATTGGCGAACTTCACCGCATCCTGGAGCCCCCCATGTCCGCCGTCAGCCGCCTGCTCGTTGCCGTCTCATCCCCTTGGGCCAGCGAAAAACTCGCCAAGCCCATCGCCGACCTGGCCGAACGCCTGCGTTGCGAAGTCCTGATCACCCATGTGGCGCGCCTGCAGGACACCGATGAGGAAGAATCCGCCATGAGCGAGCGCGGCGAGCAGACCATCGAACGCCTGGCCAGCTTGCTGCGCACCCGCGGCATCAAATGCGAAGGCGTGATGCTGTTTGAAGACCATGCCGACCCGGCCAAACTCATCTTGAAAACCGCCCACGCCAAGGGCTGCACGGTCATCGCCCTGGGGCTGGCCAGCAAGGTCGCCACCAAGCGCCTGGCCTCCGGCGACATGCCGGCCTCGATCATCCGCCAGGCGGATTTGCCGGTGCTGTTGCTGCCGGCGAATTGGGATGGAAAGTTGTGAACCCCGTGGCGAAGCCATTCAAATAACGAGCCCTGAGCGCAAGCTCAGGTTTTTTGGTTGGGAGTTGCGTTATCCCCTGAGCTTGCGCTCAGGGCTCGTTAACGGATGATTGATTCTCACTCCCCGAAACTCGTCCCCACCGCCCTTGCCGCCGCCAGCAAGGGATGATCCAACGGAATCAGACGCTGCTTGTTTGCCACCTCCAGAATCGGGATGCTGGTGATCGCATTGTGCTGGCGCACCACCAATTGGTTGTATTGACCCGCCAGAATCAGCCGCACCGCCGCATGGCCGAAGGCGGTGCCCAGAATGCGGTCGTCGGCCACCGGCGTGCCGCCGCGCTGCACATAGCCCAGCACGGTGGCCCGCGATTCAATGCCGGTGATCTGCTCCAACTGCTCGGCCAATTGCTCCGACACCCCGCCCAGGCGCACCGGCTCGGGGCTGGTGGGGTCGAGGCGCCGGATGGTCTGCAAACCGCCGGCCGGCTTGGCCCCCTCGCCCACGGCGATGATGGTGTAGCCCTTGCCCTTGGCGTGGCGCTCGCACACCTTGTCGGCGACGGCTTCCAGCCGGTAGGGAATCTCCGGGATCAAAATCACATCGGCACCGGAAGCCACGCCCGCATGCAGGGCAAGCCAGCCGGCGTTGCGGCCCATCAGCTCCACCAGCATCACCCGGTGGTGGCTGGAGGCGGTGGTGTGCACCCGGTCGAGCGCTTCGGTCCCCACATGCACGGCGGTGGAAAAGCCGAAGGTGATCTCGGTGCCGACCAGATCGTTGTCGATGGTTTTGGGCACCCCCACGCACGGCACCCCGCGCGCGATGAAGTGCGCGGCCGCCGACATCGAACCGTCGCCGCCGATCACCACCAACACCTCGATGCCATGTTTTTCCAAGGTGGCCACGCACTGGTCGCGGCGGTCCTCCCACACAATCTTGCCATCCCGCTTGACGGCGAATTTGGCCGGATTGCATTTGTTGTGCGAGCCCAAGATGGTGCCGCCGCGGGTCAGAATATTGGAGACATCGGCAACCGACAGCGGACGCACAAGGTCTTCAATGAGCCCCATGAAGCCGTTTTCGATGCCGTGCACTTCGATGCCCGCGCCAATGGCGGATTTCACCACCGAGCGGATGACCGCCTTGAACAATTCTTCCTTGCTGGAAAAGTAAAGGTAGAGCGTGCCTTCGCTGACGCCGGCCCGGGCCGCCACGTCGTCA
>CAZVNU010000241.1:0-4119 GCA_964628335.1 uncultured Phycisphaeraceae bacterium | reverse complement strand
CCCGCGCACCGCGACGCGGTGCGCGGGGAGTCGTGCCTCCCCGCGGAAAGCGGCGTCAGGCAAAGGCGGCGCAAGCGGGCCTCGTTTCGGAGGTGTCAGTTGCTGGGGCGGGACACGGCTTACTCGTCCTCTTCCGCCACCGGCGAACCGCCCAATGCTGGATCACCACCCACCGCCGCCGCTGCGGCAGCCGCGGCCGGCGCGCCGTTCTTGGCTTGGATGGCCAGCGCCTCTTTGGCGCTGGCGCCGTAGAAACCATCGGGGTGGGCTTTGGCGAAGGCTTCCATCTTGGCGCGCTGTTCTTCGGGTTGGGCCTGGTACACCAGCAGCACTTTTTCATAGTCGCGGCCGACATCCATCAAGGCGGTGGTGGCGGGATTTTGGAATTTCGCGGCCAAGGCGGCCACCCGGGCTTTGCGTTCGCCCACATAGGGGAAGTCCGGCTTGAACAGGTTGAAGCGACGGTAGGCCGACAACGGGTCGCCGATGGCCAACAACTCTTCGATGGCTTTGATTTGCGGGTCCACACCCTGGGCATAGATGTAGGCGATCAATTTGTCGGCGGCGGCGGCGTCGGCATCGGCGATTTTCTTGGTGCGGATTTCTTCCAGGCGTTGCAGGGTCTCGCTGAATTCGCCGCGCAGCACGGCCTTGTAGCAGCCCTGCAACGAGGCGATGCGCTTGTCGATGTCGGTGATGCCGATGGGGTCGGCGACCTGGCCGTCGCCGATTTTGTATTCACCGGATGGCTCCGGCTCGGCGCCGCCCAGGCGGTACGGATTGTGCGGGCCGGCGCCCTGGGGATCCAGCGCGCCGAACATCACCAGCTTGCGGGTGGGCGCGGCCAGCATCATGGCGACCACGCAATTGGCCACGGTGTCGAGCCCAAGGTAACTGTCGCCGCCCACCCCGATGTTGCCGGGCACGAAGCGCGCATGGCCGGCGGGCTGCATCGACAGCGCGAGATACCACTTCCAACGGTCCATGTGCTCGCGGTACTGCCGGGTGCCGCCGGTGCGCCAGATCAGGGCGGTGGCGGCGATCATGGGGAAGCTGCCCACCGCATGCGATTCGGGCGTGCTGGGGGAGTTGCCAAAGCACCAGGTGCCCATGCCCGCACCGTAGCGCAGCATGTCCTTTGGGCTGACTTTGAGCGGCGGGAACTTCGCGGCCGGCAGCAACTCGGGCAGCCCCATGTTGAGCAGGGCATGGCCCAATTGGGCGGTGCGGGCGCTGCCTTCGCCGTCGGGGCCGCCGGCGGAATAGCCGATGCCGTAACCGCTCTGGTCGTTGCCGCCCATGCATTTGCGGGTGAGGAAGGTGTAGGTCAGATTCCACGCGCCCTGGTCCACCTGCGCGCCGTTCAACTTGTTGGCGGCGCACCAGCCCATGAAGGCGGCGGTGGTGGCCAGGTTCTGGCCGGTGCCGCCGTAGCAGCGGTCGCCGCCGCCGTGGAAGAACACGCCGTCGTACCCGGGCGCGCATTCATGGCCCTTGTTGTTGGCGCGGCCCTGGCGGGCCACCAAAACCTTGGACATGGCTTCCAGGATCGCCTTGCGGCGCATGAACCCGGTGGGGTCGCTCTTGGCGTAGCGCCAACTGTACTCGGCCAAAAACACCATGGTCCAGCCCATGTGGGCGTTGTGCCCCACATCGGGGTTGCGCTTGAGATGGCCCTCGAAACTTTGGGCGATTTTGTGCACATGGGCCTGGTGGCGCGGATCGGGGCTGCACATCAGGGCCAAACCCATCCACGCCGACTGCGCGCCCGGCGAACCGGCGCCCAAGTGGGCGATCATCCAATTGCAACTGGCCTGGAACATGCCCGCGCTTTTGCGGCAGCCGAAGGGGTAGTTCTTGCCAAAGCGGGGCACCGGCGCCAAAACCGCCCGCATCCAGCCCTCGCGTCGGCCGGCGCGCACCATCAACTTGAGGGTGCGGTCGGGGCGGGCCCCCGCCGCGTCGATCGCTTCGCCCAGCGCGCGCATGGTTTCATGACGGCCGCTGTTCACCGGCAGGCGGACCATGTCGCCATCCATGGCGAAGCCGATGATCTCGTCGCCCCTTTGCAGGCCGGCCTTGTCCAAGGGGCCGCCCTTGGTCACCCCGGTGATGCGGGCGAAATTTTCACCCTGGGCATGGATGCAACTGCCATCCAACAAGCCCAAGGGATACCCCAGGTATTTGCGGCCGCCGCCGGAACTTTCCCAGCCGTCGTCGGCGGCCCGGGCCGGGGACACTCCCACCACCGGCGCCGCCAAGCAGGCGGCCAGCAAACAAATGAGCAAGGGTCGGGGGCGCGGCAACATGAAAAACTCCAAAAAAGGGGCCAAGTCGAACCTGAATATTTCATTGGGGCGATGACTCGGGCGATGATGGGGCCGGCGACTCGGCCGGCGGCTTGCCCAGTTCATAGGACTGGTTCACCACCGGCTTTTCCGCACCGAACATCCACAGCCGGCGGGCCGGGGCGGTCATCAGGAAAGCCCCGATGGCCGGCGCGTCGATTTCCTTGCTGCCCAGCGGATTCGGCTCCCACGGCGGCGGATCGGGCACCAACTGGCAGAACAGGGCCTTGCCCTCCGAGGTCATCATGAGGCCCAGGTACCAGCGCCATTCGTTGAAGCGCTCCTTGCAACCGGCCGCGCCCTTGGTGCGGGCCCACAGGCTGCAGGTTGAAAGCAGGCCGAACTCCGACTGATCGCCCATCAGGGCGAACGGCGAACGATTCACGAAAGAGGCCAGCGCCTCGCCGATTCTCGCCTCGTCCTTGTTCTTGGACTTGACCAAGGCGTTGGCGAAATAAGAGGCGGTCTCGCGGTCCATGGCGAAGGCGGGCCTGCCATCCTTGCCCTTGGCGAAGGCGCGCCCCCCCTTGGCATCGGCCGGCATGGTCAGGTCGAGCAGGTGCTGGCGGGCCACTGCAAGCGCCTGCGTGTTCACTTCGACGCCGCTGGTTTGCGCGCAATGCGCCCAACACCACCAGGCCACCGCCAGGTTGCGCGGGTTGACCGCGCCCTTCACATAGGCGAAGCGGTCCTTGTAGTACTCCTTGCCCGGGTTGCCAGGGTCCACCGTGCCCGGGTCGGTCTTGTGCCAGCTCGGCTCTTTGTAGACATAACTGGGGTTCAAAACCAATTGGGCCATCTCGTCGCAGGCTTTTTCCAGCACCGCCTTGCGGTCGTAATCAGGATGGCGCCAGTTGTATTCCGACAGCAGCAGGACGCCCCAGATGTCCGAGAACAGCGTCTGGCCGTAGGAATCCTTGCCCAGGCCGTGGTTGGGCCGCTTGTCGGGGCGCGCCCAATCGGCCTGGATGGCCTGCACCCATTTGGCCACCACCTTTTCATGGTCCGGATTCGGGCTGCCAAGCAGCGCCAGACCCGCCCACGACACGCCGGGGTTCATCGCCCCGCCGGCGCCGAGCTGGCCGGCCTTGTCCTTTTTCAGCAGCCACTCGGTGCAGCCGCGCAGGAACATCTCGTTCTTGGTTTCCTTGCCCGGCATCGTCATCTTGTCGATGACATGGCCGGGCACGAACTGGCCGAGCCTGGGCAACTCCAACTTGGCGAAGCCCTGGTCGCGGCCCAGGCGCACCTTGAACTGCAAGGATGAGGCGCTTTTCCCCATCGCGGCGTCGATGCCTTCGCCAAGGATGCGCATGTAGGTCTTGGGCGGCCCGGTGAAGGGCACGAACTGGCGGCCGACCTGCACCCCGATGATTTCATCACGGTTGCGGATGCCCGAATCGTCCAGCGGCCCGCCCGAGCGCACGCTCTGCACGCGCAGGGAGTTGCCATCGAGCACATAGCCCCAGGCATCGGCAGCCCCCAAGGGATAGGTCTGCGCCTCGCCGCGGGCCAGGGCGCAAGGGGCCGCCAGCGCAGCCGCCAGCAGGCAAGCGGGCGCAGCAAAGCGGGAAAAAGCAGAACGGCGAGGGAATGAAGTCATGGTCAAAAAGTCGGAGGAATGCCGCCCATGGCGCGCATAAACAGGTTCTTCGCCAAAATGCGCACCTGACATGTAAATCCTAGCGTGAAAAAAGCCGGACAAGCGGCTCCAATGGCAGGGCTGGCGGGTCAAGGAACCCCGACCGTCAGGGAGGGGACGCTGGCACGC
>CAZVNU010000240.1:0-4144 GCA_964628335.1 uncultured Phycisphaeraceae bacterium | reverse complement strand
AGCTTCGGGGGTGTCGAGCCATTGTGCCGTGCCCTTGGGGACCAAGGGGTGGTCAAGCACCGGGGCTTGCTGCGCTTCCAACGCATGGTCGGAAGCGTGTTGCTCCTGGCGCCAGCGCGAGCGCCAAGGACGGATGATCTTTTTGCGTGATTCTGATTCGGTTGCTTGGGGCTCCATCAGGCGACTCCGAGTACCAGCACATCGTCGGCGACCTGGGCTTCGGCGGCCGAGGGCGGCGTCAAGAAGAAGCGGGTGATGCTGGCATGAAAGGTCGAGCGGTCGTCGCGCTGCATCAGGAAGAAGCCTTCCATGGTGCCCCAGTCGGTGGTGAGCGCGGCAAAGGAGTTGTATTGGAAGGCCTGCCCGGGTTCCAGGCGCGGCTGGTGGCCCACCACGCCTTCGCCCTCGATGGTGTCCTGGGTACCATTGCTGTTGACAATGGTCCAGCGGCGACCAAGCAGGGTCACCGGTTCCTTGCTCATGTTGTGGATCAGGATCTTGTATCCAAACACAAAGCGGTTGGATTCAGGAATCGAGTGGGACTTTTGGAAGAAGGCCACCGCACCGACGCGAACGCCATGGGTGGTGGTATCTGAAAAGGGGCGGGTTGAAGCCATGGGCGCATTGTAAGTAAATTGAAGGCGTCGTGGCCAACGACCGATAACAAAGTCATGAACACACAGGCCAGTCCATCTTCCAGCGTTGCCATTGCGGATGAGTCGCCGGTTGCGCCTTGTGTGATGCGGTTCATGGATTACCTGGCCCACGAGCGGCACTTCAGCGCGCACACGGTCAAAAGCTACGGGGCGGACTTGCGCCAATACGCCAGGTTTTGCGATGTGGGCGATCTGTCGCCGGCCGAGATGGATGCCAAAATGCTCGGCGCCGACATCGTATTCGTCCGCTCTTTTCTGGCCGATCTTTCCACCCACAACGGCGGCAAGGGTTACACCGCCTCATCCATGGCACGCAAGACCGCCACCCTGCGCTCGTTCTACAAATGGCTGGTGCGCGCCGACCTGCTGGCGGCCAGCCCGATGACTTTGGTGCGCACGCCAAAGCAAGGCCGGCGCCTGCCCAAGGCCATCACCTGCGACCAGATTGACCGCCTGCTCAAAGCGCCCGACGCCGCCACTTTGCTTGGGGCCCGCGACCGCGCGCTGTTGGAGACGATTTATTCCTCGGGACTGCGCGTGTCGGAAGTGGTGGGTTTGGATTTGTCCGACTTCGACACCGACCAACGCGTGTTGCTTGTCCGCGGCAAGGGCCGGCGTGAGCGCATCGTGCCAGTCTCGGGCCATGCCCAACGGGCCATCGCCCATTACCTGCTGTTGATGCGGGCTGGGGCGGGTGCCCCGCCATCGGCCCCGCTGTTCGTGAACAAAAATGGCACCCGCCTGTCAGCCCGCAGCGTGCGGCGCAAGCTGGATGGCTATTTGGTGGAAGCCGGCCTTGATCCCAAAATCTCCCCACACACCCTGCGCCACTCGTTTGCCACCCATTTGCTGGACAACGGCGCCGATTTGCGCAGCGTGCAAGAACTGCTGGGGCACCAGTCGCTGTCCACCACCCAGATTTACACCCATTTGACCACCACCCGCATGCAGGAAGCCTATCGATTGGCGCATCCACGGGCGGTGTGAGGAACCCCATGCCCGATTCCACCACCACGCTTGCCGAACTCAAACAATCCGTGGCCCATTTTGTGGCCGAGCGCGATTGGCAACGCCATCACCAGCCCAAGCATTTGGCCGGTTCAATTTTGATCGAAGCCGCCGAACTCATGGAGCATTTCCAATGGGATCCGGTGGAGGACGGCCCGACCGTGGCCAAAGACGCCAAGCGCCTGCAAGGCATCCGTGAGGAAATCGCCGATGTGCTGGCTTACACGCTGTCCCTGGCCAATGCCATGGACATTGATTTGGCCGATGCGCTCAAGGAGAAGATGGTGCGCAATGCGGTGAAATACCCGGTGGGACATGCCGGAGTGGCCCGTCCCAAGGCGGCGGGCTGAATGTGATTCTTTCACCGGCGTTCCACTTGTTCAAGGTGTTTTCCTCAAGGTTTCAACGACCGGATAATTCGTCAATGTCCGATAAAAGTGTGGATTTACGCTTTTATTATGCGATTTCATCCGTAGGGCAGGAGCAAATGTGCGGTGGAGACGAAAGGTTTGCCGCATTGCAAGGCGTGTAACCCTTGTGCAAAAAGCCCCTACGCGGAGCCCCCATGTCGACCTCCACCCATGCCTTTGTCCAAAAGCCCTTGCTGGCCCCGCACAAGCTGTTCACGGTGGAAGAAGCCAACCGGGCCGTTTGCTATGTGGGCCTGATCGCGCACGATGTGGTGGTGGCGCATTGCCAGGCCAAAAGCATCCGTTGCCAAATCGAAGGCGCCAGGGGCGACCGTTTGGAAATGCTCGAAAGCGATTACCGCCGCCTGTCCAACCGACTGCGCGAATTGATCCGCGAGCTGGACCAGGCTGGGGTTGAATTGCGCGACTTTGAAAAAGGCATCTTGGAATTTCCCACCAAAGTAGACGGCCAGGTGGTGTTTTTGACCTGGACCTTGGGCCAGTCGTGCGTGCAAGGGCCAGCCGCAGCGCAAGCCGCCGTTGCCATCGCGGAGCAAGCCGCCGTGGTGGCATGAGCAGTGCGCCCACATCAAGCCATCCATCCGGATTTTCGGATATATTCTGACCATGCACATCCAAGACATCTTCCAGCGCGACAAAGCGACCTTCTCGTTCGAGTTCTTTCCGCCCAAAACGGCGGAGGGTGCCGAACTGCTGTTTCACGAGGTGCTGGCGCTGCAGAATCTCCAGCCTTCGTTTGTTTCGGTGACTTATGGCGCCGGCGGCTCGACCCGTGATTTGACCCATGCGTTGGTGTTGCGCATTCAAGAAGAAACCCCCACTTCGGCGGTGCCGCACTTGACCTGCGTGTGTCACAAGGAGGCGGAAATCCATGCCATCCTGACCCGCTATGCCGCCGCCGGTGTTTCCAACATCCTGGCTTTGGGTGGCGATGTGCCGCGTGACAAAGCCGATTGGGACCGCAGCCAAGATGCCTTCCAGCATGCTGCGCAGTTGGTGGCTTATGCCAAGAAATTCAGTGACAACGGCAACCACCCCGACCGCCGCGGTTTCGGCATCGGGGTGGCCGGCTTCCCCGAAGGCCATCCCGGTACACCCGACCGCCTGCTGGAGATGGATTATTTGAAGGCCAAGGTGGATGCCGGCGCCGATTACATCGTGACTCAGCTGTTTTTTGACAACCGTGATTTTTACGACTTCCGCGAGCGCTGTGAACTGGCTGGTATCACCGTGCCGATCATCGCCGGCATCATGCCCGTCACCAGTGGCAAGGGTTTGCGCCGCATGGCTGCGCTGGCGGCCTGCACCCGCTTCCCCGCCAAGTTGCTGCGCGCCATCGCCCGCTGCGGCGGCGACGAAAATGCCGTGGCCCGGGTGGGCATCCACTGGGCCACCGCCCAGAGCGCCGACCTGATCGACAATCAGGTGCGCGGGATTCATTTTTATACGCTGAACAAAGCCGGTGCGACCTCCGAGATCTACCGATCGCTTGGCGTGGTGGACAGCGCCGGCCTGCGGTGAGGGCAGGCGTGGCGCCCTGCGCGCTTTGACCTACCCGACAGGTCCGTTTGCCCCCGATGAAAACCCCCATGAAAAAACCGCGCCCATGCGCGGTTTTTTGTCGATGCGTGAAGCGGGGCCGGATTTGATTTACTTCTTGGCGGCAGGCTTGGCGGCGGCGTCGTCCTTGGCGCCGGGCTTCTTGATGACTTCGGGGGTGGCGGCAGCGGCGCCGGCGACCGGGGTGGCGGCAGCTTCTTCCTTGCCCACATTGATGGTGGCCAGCACGACATGGGAATCGTCGGTGCAGGTGACGCCGGCGGGCAGGGTGAGGTTGGCCACGGACAAGGCATGGCCGGTGGCCAAGCCGGTGATGTCGAGGGTGACGGACTGCGGGATATCCTTGGCCTTGCAAGACACATGCACCGAGGTGGTCGGGCGCAGCAAGCTGACGCCGATGTTCTTGAGGGCGGCGCATTCACCGATGATGGCGACTTCCACCTTGACGGTGATGACTTCTTCAAGGCTCACGCGAGCCAAGTCCACATG